>CAIRRW010000398.1 GCA_903881065.1 uncultured Bacteroidota bacterium | reverse complement strand
TATCATATAAAGCTGGAGGATAAAGTGTGGTACCTTTATATTTTATCATCTGTTTACGGCGGCCAACAATTGGTCCAAGTCGAATTGTTTTTCTACCGCAACTGCAAGGTTCTTTATAATGATGGCATAAATCGCCTGTCTTAAACCGCAGCAACGGCATACCTTCCACACCAAAAGTAGTTATGGTTACTTCTCCTACTTCACCTGGTTTAACCGGATTATTTGCTTCATCCAGAAATTCTACAATCACCAGTTCAGGATGATGATGCCCTCCTTTCCCTGCACTGCATTCAGTAAATGCAGCACTCATTTCGGTAGATGCATAAGTAGAATATAATTTAATATTCCATTTTTCCTGAATCCGTTGTCCTAATGTGGTAAGCGTGAAATCCTGATTGCGCAAGGCTTCACCTATGCAAATTGCTTTTGTAATACTTGTGTTTTTATAATCAATATTATTTGCTTCGGCGTACTCAATAAGTTTTAATAAAAAAGAAGGAACAGTTACAAACGCAGTTGGATTAATACGTTTGATGGTGTCCCATTGCAATTCGGGAATGCCGCCACCTACTCTTATTACTCCTGCGCCTAATTTACGAATGCCCAGAAAGTATGCAAGACCGGCCATAAAACGCTTGTCGAGCGTAGTCATCAATTGAAAAACATCTTCTGATGTAGAGTCGGCACATTGAAATGAAATACATTCGTTATACGCCAATCTGTCCAAATCTTTGTCGGTCATTGGAAACAATACAGGGTCGCCCAATGTACCTGAAGTAGTAATGAAATCAATTATTTTATTCTGAGGAACACAAATAAAATCAGCATTTCTCTTCTGAATATCATCTTTTGTAGTTACCGGAATCTGCTGTAAATCTTCAAGCGTTTTTATCTTTTTAATATCAATATTTTTCTGCTTGAATAAGTCGGAATAAAATTTAGAATGTTTGTTTACATACTCTAATAATTGAGGCAATTGAGCCTCCTGAAAATGTTTTTGTTCAGCTAATGATAGCCCCTCCAACCTCCCCAAAGGGGAGGCTTTTAGTGTAGAGTCATTTTTTAATTTTCGATTCATTAATTACGATTCAATATTATTTTTACAAATAGCATTCGTTACGCTCCCTCTCCTTTGGAGAGGGGATTAAGGGGTGAGGCTCTATTCTAAAACGACAGTTGCCATTGCCATTGTCTTGGTATGAGAAAGCGAAAGGTGTATGGTTTTGATATTATGTTTCTCTTTAATTTTAGCTGCTTCTCCCAATAAATTAATTTCAGGTTTTCCTAAATCATCATTGATAACTTCCACTTCATTAAATCCCATTGCACCTCTCCAGCCTGTTCCTAAAGCTTTGAAAAATGCTTCTTTGGCAGCAAATCGTGCAGCGTAACTTTCTGCTTTATTTACCCGTGATTCGCAGTACATAATTTCCAGTTTGGAAAATACTTTTTCTTTGAAAGCAATGTTTTCAATGCTTTTAGCCATCCGTTCCACTTCCACTAAATCTGTTCCTAAGCCTTTTATCATTTGCTTAATTTCAAAATTGATTTTTCAATTGCTTCTTTATCCTGAACTGTAGTAACTTCCTTTGTCAATGCTAAATTA
>CAIRRW010000397.1 GCA_903881065.1 uncultured Bacteroidota bacterium | reverse complement strand
CTGATAATTCAGTTTCATTAAGTGAATCAATTTTATCTTTGAGAATGATGCTTTATAGAATTATTCAATCAGATGATCAAAGGATTTTGCATCTTGAATCATTAGCTGAAAGAGCCAAAAATTATAAAAAGGAAAAAAACGGGAATATTGACTTTTTAGATAACATAAGAGATTCTGCAATTAGTTCAATTAATGCCATAATTAAAGATGAATCTATTGATTTATGAAAATTTAATCCCAACCCCAACCTCCCCATACTCCCCCAGAAAAAAAATTCCCGCACAATTCCCCGTACAACTCACAGAAACATGCCTTCATTTCTCCTTTTGTCTCCCAAATCCGCCTTTTTTCACCGGCCAAATCTCCCAGAACCCTTGAAAATATTGAAAATACCTCATAACCGTTACTTGAAGCGATTAAAACGCTTCGTAGCCGCTCTAAGTAGCTTCTTTGCCGGGCAAAGTAGTTTCATAGCCGGGCAAAGTAACAACTTAGCCAGTCAAAAACGTTTCATTTTTGCTTCGGGAAGCAGTTTTGCCCGTCTAAAATGCTTCGCAAAGCAAAAATGAAGCTTCCCAGACAGTCTGCGAAGCTTCGCGGACCGTCTGTGAAGCTTCGCGGACTGACCAACTAACGTTTGAACACAAATTGCTGGTTTCTGCAAGCGATGAAGTTGGCAAATGAAGGAACCTATTGGCAATTCAATACTAATTTTGCACCTCTTTTTCAGTTTATTAAACCTTCAAGGTTTATCTACAAGGGTGTGCCAAAACCGATATAATGGTAATTCAGAAACCTATTATGGATGAGCAAATAACCTACTTCTCCGGTTTCATTAACGACTTTTATATCAAATATCCCGATTTTGTAAATTCATTTAGAGCAATTACCAAAAAACTAGATACAATCGGCAAACGCAATCAAGGATTAAGTAGTGGAATGTTCGATTCAGTAAGCGGCTTGCGATTAGGTCTCGGCGGAATAAGTGCTATCACTAATTATCCGCCTGTAAAAAAAGTTAAAATCGAAAAAACAAATACCATGGGTCTACTACCCTTGATGAATTTAAAAGTAGGTATATGGAAAACAAAATTCAGCTTTCGCAGATATTTTACCCAGTACGGCACAATCACCATCGACTACCGAAAAGTAGTTACCATAAAAGTAATGATGGTAGCCGTGCCGCCGCCCCCGTTATAATAATATTATTCAATCTTTTTCATAATTGATTTGCAGCCGCCATCGTTTCCGCTCGTCGCAATTTTTCAGTGGCATTCCGTCAATACACAAACCATAATTAAATATTTATAAAAAGCAGTACACTTCCAACTGCACCTGATTCTCGCGAAAATCCTTTTTATTCTTCTTTTTCGTAGAATCAAAAGATAGGAACAAAAGCAGATAGGAACTTGATGAATCGCAGAAAAGAGATTCGCTCAATCAAATAACCTCCACGTCTGAATGGCTTTTTAATTAAATTTTTATTGTTAAATAAAGTAAAAATAGATGAAGTTTAAAGCCTTTACAAAGTTAAAAAGGTAGTTTTACAGTTCAGCTGTATGATAATAAGAGTGGGTAAAAATAAATTATTTCTGTTCTGTTTCCTTTCTTTCTTTTATGTTTCCTGCTCATTTGCACAGCAACGGGTAACCAATCTGGAAATGGGAAGATACGAATTGGCAAGAGGACATTATACAAAGGCAATTGATTATTTGAACCTCGAATTACAGCGCCAGCCTGACTCTTACTATGCTTTTTTTTACAGAGGAATAGCGAAAGGTGCGCTGGAAGACTATGCGGGTGCGGAATTGGATTATTCGAAAGCGATTTCTATTTATGCGAAACATTCGGATGTGTTTACCGAACGAGCTGTGGCAAGGGATCGACAGCTGAATTATAAAGGTGCTTTTGAGGATTATGCTGTTGCTATTGGTTTGGATTCGACGGATGCAAATATTTATTTTGACCGGGCGGTTACACTGCTTACCATTAATCAGTTTGAAGCCGCCATTGATGATTGTAATCATGCCGAACGATTGAGATATAAAAATGAAAACCTCTATGTAATCCGAGGTGCTGCTAAAGCGGGATTAACTTCGTATAGCAATGCAATTGTGGATTTTAATAAGGTAATAAGCAAGTATCCGAGAAATACTTTTGCATTAATTCAGCGTGGTGTTGCCTTGTCGGAGCTTTCAAAAAAGGATTCGGCAATGCTTGATTTCAATGCAGTTTTAAAATATGATTCGGTTAATATTGATGCTTTGTATAATCGTTCATTAATTTATTTGGATGGGGCAAATAAGGATGCAGCTTTGGCAGATTTAAACAATGTTATACGTTTATCACCTGGTTATGTTTCTGCTTATTTTAACCGTGCCATTATTTATGGAAATGAAAAAAAGTACAAAGAATCGCTTCGTGATTATGATAAAGTGATTGAATTAAACCCGCAGAATATACTGGCTTATTTTAATCGTGCAATAGTTGAATCGGACAATAAAGATTTGAAAGGTGCATTGAAAGATTATGATAAAGTGATTGAATTGTTTCCTGATTTTGCTGATGCGTATTATAATCGTTCACTGGTGAAAAAAGATTTGAATAATGTGAAAGGTTCTACAGAAGATTATAAAAAAGCATTGGAAATAAAACAGAAAAATTATTCGCTGAACGATAGTGTGAAATTTACGAAAGGAGTGCAGTTGATGAAATTGATGACACAGAATATTCCTAATGCTCAGAAAGATGATGCGAACCAAAAATCGCAAAATACCTTGGCTGATATTCAGCTGCAACCTGTGTTCTCCATCACATTGCTGCCTGTGCCCAAAAACTTCAGGATATATAAAACAGGGGATAAAAAACAGTATGAAAACAATGTTATCAGTCTTGTAAATAATAAAGATACGGTGGATGTAAATAAGGTGAAGGAGGAAATAAAACAGCTTGGCTTGGCGATTGATAAAAATCCAAATGATGCTTCTGATTATCTGGACAGGGCAATTTTATACAGTTCGATAAAGAATTATAATGAATCATTTGCAGATTATGATAAGGCGATTAAATTGAATCCGGCAAATCCGATGGCTTGGTTTAGCCGCGCCAACACACGATTTAAACTGCTTGAACTGATGCATACTTTTGATGAACCTACATTAATAGATAATAAGAATAGTAAATCAAATAAGAAACAAGTTCAGAATACGCATACGTATGAAATGATAATCAACGATTATAATAAAACGCTGCAATTAGACTCCAGCTTCACTTATGCGTGGTTCAATAATGCAAACACTAAAATATTAATTGGCGATTACAAAGGTGCGGTAAAGGATTTTTCAAAAGCAATTGAAATTGATCCTACACTTTCCGATGCTTATTTCAACAGAGGTTTATTATTAATTTTTCTCAACGATATTGATAATGCCTGCAAAGACATCAGCAAAGCCGGTGAACTCGGAATAACGGAAGCATATAATGTTATAAAAAGATATTGTTATAAATGAAAGCCTCACCCCTTAATCCCCTCTCCAAAAGAGAGGGGGCAGGAAGTGATAAACGAAATATAAATTAAATATGAAGAAATTAATCTCAGTATTATTAGCACTTGCAATTACAATCAATCTGGTTGCTCAAACTAACAAGTTTACTATCAGCGGATATGTAAAAGATGCGAAAACGGGTGAAGAACTTATTGGCGCAACTGTTATCATAAAAGAAATTCCTGCCACAGGAATCAATACAAATGCGTATGGATATTATTCAGTTACCATTCCCGAAGGCACTTACACGGTGGTGGCACAATACATAGGTTACGAATTAAAAACAGATACTATTGTGTTGAAACAAAATGTTAAACGGGATTTTGTTTTATCAGAAAAAGTAAATCAGCTTAATGAAATTGTTGTTACTGATGAAAAGAAAGATGAAAACATTACCAACACTCAAATGGGTGTGCAGAAGCTGGATGTGCAGCAAATAAAGGCAATCCCGGTATTTATGGGCGAACAGGATATATTAAAGACTCTTCAACTGTTGCCGGGTGTAAAATCAGTAGGTGACGGAAGCAGCGGTATATATGTGCGGGGAGGCACTGCTTCACAAAATCTGGTGTTGCTGGATGAAGCTACGGTTTACAATGCTTCGCATTTATTGGGTTTCTTTTCGGTGTTTAATTCAGATGCTATAAAAGATGTTACTCTTTATAAAGGTACGCAGCCTGCTGAGTTTGGCGGGAGACTAACATCAGTGCTTGATATAAAAATGAGAGACGGGAACGACCAGAAATACAGTGTAAGCGGAGGAATAGGTTTAATTGCTTCGCGACTGAATTTTGAAGGACCTATAAAGAAAGGCAAAGGTTCGTTTCTTGTTTCTGCACGCAGAACGTATGCCGATTTTTTATTGAAAACATTTGATAAAACTTTCAAAGGTTCTTCACTTTATTTCTATGATTTAAATTTAAAAGCAAATTACAAACTTAATGATAAAAACAGAATTTATGTTTCCGGTTATTTCGGAAAAGATGTTTTAGGCTTTGGTGGCTTTGGTCTAAACTATGGTAATGCAACAGGTACTGTAAGATTAAATCATTTGTTTACAGAGAAACTATTTTCAAATACATCTTTAATTTTCACGAATTACGATTACAAAGTAACTACCAGTTTTGGTGCTAACAATTTGGATATAGTGTCTCGAATTCAAGACTACGCTTTTAAAGAAGACTTTCAATATTTCCTGAATTCTAAAAACAAAATTAAGTTTGGACTCAACTCTACTTTCCATCGCATTATTCCGGGAGTCATTACTTCCAGTACGAATTCGCCTATCAGCAAACAACATCTCAACAATAAATACGCGTTGGAAAATGCACTTTATGTTTCTCACGAAGTGAAGCCCACCACCAAATTCAGTTTTGAATATGGCTTGCGGCTTACTTCTTTCAGCCTGTTTGGTCCCGGCACTTTTTATACGTATGATGCCAACGACAACATTACCGATTCGGCAAACTATAGTAAATCACAAATTGTGAAGACGTATATTAATCTTCAACCACGCGCTGCTGCCAACTATGTATTGAATTCCAAGAGTTCTTTTAAGGCAAATTATTCAAGAAATGTGCAATACCTTCATCTGCTTTCCAATTCTACTTCTGGCAACCCTACTGATTTGTGGGTGCCATCAAGTAATAATATAAAGCCTGAAATTGCGGATGAGTTTTCATTGGGTTATTTTAGAAACTTCCTCAACAATATGCTCGAAACATCTGTGGAAGTTTACTATTCTAATTTCCAGAATCAGATTGATTATATCAATGGTGCTCAATTAAATTTGAATGCGAATGTGGAATCGCAATTGCTATATGGACGTGGAAGAGCTTATGGTCTTGAATTTTTCCTGAAGAAAAAGTATGGAAGATTTAATGGCTGGATTGGCTACACACTTGCCCGCTCAGAGCGTTTAATTAACGGCATCAACAGCAACAACTGGTATCCTGCGACACAGGATATTACTCACGATATATCTGTGGTTGGTATTTTTGAGATAAGTAAAAAATGGACTGCTTCGGCAGCATTTGTATATTATACAGGCAATGCAGTAACTTTCCCAAGTGGTAAATATCAGGTAAACGGGCAGGTTGTATTTTATTATACCGAGCGAAACGGCTATAGAATGCCGGCTTACAACAGGCTCGACATCGGATTTACTTATCAGGCAAAGAAGACAGCTAAGTTTGAATCAAGCTGGAATTTCTCCTGTTATAATGCTTATGGTCACGAAAACCCTTATAGTATTACCTTTCAGCAAGACCCCAACAATCCTGAACAGACACAGGCTGTGATGACGTACT
>CAIRRW010000396.1 GCA_903881065.1 uncultured Bacteroidota bacterium | reverse complement strand
CGGTGATTTTGATTTATCATTAGTTACATCCTTCCCAAGTTTCAAACTTTCCATTGCTGATGTATCTGTTGCCAACATTGGCGATTTTGAAGGCGATACGTTATTGTATGCTAAAAATCTCTCTGTGAAATTAAACCTTATGAGTGTAATCAAAGGTGATAGTTATAAAATTAACAGCATCATTATTGATAAGCCTCGTATACATGCATTAGTTTTGAAGAATGGTAAATCCAACTGGGATATCACCAAACCTTCAACTGACCCGGCAAAACCAGAAGCTGCTAAACAACCATCTAAGTTTAAAATGAGCTTAAAGAAGTTTCAAATCAATAATGCATACATAGTATATAATGATGCAAAAATGAATGTGAAAGCGGAACTATATAATATGACTAATACTATCAGCGGCGATTTTACTGCTGATAATTTTCTGATGGAAACATTAACCGAAATTGAAAAACTGTCAGTAAATTATGGTGGAATTACATATTTCAATAAAGTAAATACCCGATTGAAAATTAATCTGGATGCTGATATGCCAAACTTTAAATTTACGTTTAAAGAAAACGAGTTTTCCTTTAATGAATTAACGCTTGGCCTGGATGGATATTTTGCAATGCCTAAAAAAGATATGGATATGGATTTGAAATTCAAAGCCAACCAAACTGAGTTTAAGAATATCCTTTCATTGGTTCCGGGTGTATATACCAAGGATTTTAAAGATGTAAAAACATCGGGAACTTTAGCATTGAATGGTTATGCTAAAGGAATCTATAATGACAAATCTCTTCCTGCATTTGGTGTAAAGCTGTTGATAGCAAATGCAATGTTTCAGTATCCTTCATTGCCTAAATCAGCTACCAACATACAAGTTGACCTTGTTGTAGATAATAAAACAGGTGTTACCGATGCAACAGTTATCGACTTATACAAGTTTCATGTTGAGATGGCTGGCAACCCCGTTGATGCGACCATGCACGTTTCTACACCTGTATCCGATGCTAATATTGCTGCGGAAGTAAAAGCTAAAATCAATCTTGCATCTATAAAAGATGTTATCCCTCTTGAAAAAGGTGATGACCTTACTGGGCTTGTGGCTGCAGATATTAAAATGAAAGGACGTATGAGTTCAATTGAGAAAAAAGAATATGAGAAGTTTAATGCACAGGGTAATTTGAGTATTGATAATATGAATTATAAAACCGCATCTTTAAATTATCCAACGCAGATAGTTAAACTTGCGATGGTGTTTTCTTCAAAGAGTGTAGAACTTACTAAGTTATCTGCAACGGTTGGCAGAAGTGACTTTGAGATGGATGGACGAATAGATAATTTTATTCAATATGAGTTTAAAAATGAAACATTGAAAGGAACATTCAATTTGAAATCATCGTTAATTGATTTGAATGAATTTACTGCAACGGACAAAACAAAACCTGCTGCAACTCCTGCTAAAACAGACACTACAAAGATGTCGGTTGTTGAAGTCCCTTCAAATTTAGATGTCAGATTAAATGCTGCACTTGGTAAAATACTTTACGATAACCTTGATATTACAAATGTTTCGGGCGGAATAGCTATAAAGGATAGCAAAATGATTTTAGATAAACTGAAAATGGAAATGAAACAATTAGAAGGAACAATGATGCTGGATGGAGTTTATAACACTCAGAATATCAAAAAACCTGTAGTTGACTTTGATGCTGATATAGCCAACTTTGATATTCCGAAAACGTTTGTAACATTTGCTTCCGTTCAAAAACTTGCTCCTATTGCCAAATATGCAAAAGGTAAGTTCAGCACTCAAATGAAATTCACTACTAACCTTGACCAGCATATGTCGCCTGATTTAAAAACTTTAAGTGGCGGAGGAAAGTTGCAAACGGCACACGTGGCGATAGAAGGGTTTGAACCTATCAATAAATTGGCGGATGCGTTGAAACAACCTAAATATAAAAATATGGTATTGGAAAATGTGAATGCAACGTATGAATTTAAAGATGGCAGAGTTCAGGTTCAGGAGATGCCTATTAAATCAGGTAATATAACAGGTAAAGTAAAAGGTTCTACCGGTTTCGACCAAACTATTGATTACAATTGGAATCTGGAAATACCTTCTGCTGAACTTGGCTCGCAAGCCAATGCGCTTGCAGGTAATCTGCTTGATCAAGTCAATAAAAAAGCAGGAACTAGTGTGAAAATGCCGGAGAAGATTAAGGTGAATGCTACATTTGGCGGCACTATCACGAAGCCTACAATCAAGTTGGGCAACTTTAATAGCGGGGAATCTACAAAAGATCAGGTGAAAGATGTGGTGAATAAAGGTGTGGATGCTGCCAAGGATAAAGCCAAAGAGGAATCGGATAAAATAATGAAGGATGCGCAGGCACAGGCTGATAAATTGAAGGCAGAAGCACAGGCATTGGCTGACAAAACAAAAGCGGAAGGATATAAAGCTATTGACGATAACATTAATAATATCAATAATCCTATTGCCAAAATGGCTGCTAAAGCTGCTGCCCCTGCTGCGAAACAGGAAGTTGACAAAAAGGCACAGAAAATAGTGGATGAAGCAAATACGAAGGCTAATGATATTTTAAATAAAGCGAAAGCTGAGTCGGATAAAAAGCTGGCTCATTAGTTTTAGTTCATTGGTCATTGGTTCATTTGTTTATTCGTCTGTATTGAATTACTTAGCGTATCCTATTGGTTTGATAACGTTATATAAGTTATGAATTATAAAATAATTACTTTATCTCTGTTTTCCTTTCTTTATTTCAATTCCTACTCTCAGGATGAAAAGCCTTGTCAGGAAATGGATAACGCAAAGGCTGTAGCATTATATAAACAGGGCATTGACAAGAATAATAAAAAAGAAGAACGACTTGATTATCTTAAAAAGGCATTGGACTTGGAACCCGATTATGTAGATGCAAATTTTGCTTATGCGGAGGAGAAAATCAAGACCTTGATTTATCAAAATGCATCTTTCAAACCTACCGAACCTTATTTTAAGAAGGTGCTGCAACTATGCCCCAAGTACCATTCCGACCCTCCTTACTATCTTGGATTTATTTATTATGAAGAGGAGAAATGGGATAGCTGCGCTAAGTATCTGAAGATATTTATGAATTATAAATCGGATGACGATACCAAATTCAATAAGAATTACCCTGCATTTATGTCGCAGGCAAAGGATATGATGAGCTATGCAAAGGTGTATAACGAAATATTTAATCACCCTGTTCCTTTCGACCCGAAACCTGTGGAAGGCATAAGTACAGAGCGTGACGAGTACTTACCGATAATTTCGCCGGATGATGAAACGATGTATTTTACACGCCGTATGCCGTATAGAAGCAAGAATGGAATTGTAGGTGAAACATTTGATAATGAGATTGAATTTTTCAGTACAAGTAAACGGGATGCTGCTACACATAAATTCAGCAAGGGTGGACCGATGCCTCCACCTTTCAACACTGGAAACAATGAAGGCGGCGCTACCATAAGCATCGACAATAAACATTTGTACTTTACAATATGCAAGGATGAAAAAGGTGCAGTGGCGAATTGTGATATTTACTTTTCTGATTTTGTGGAAGGAGCCTGGACAAAGCCAGAGAAGGTGCCCGGCATAAACGACCCTGTTTACTGGGATTCTCAGCCTACGTTAGCTTCGGATGGTAAAACATTATATTTTGCAAGTGATAGAAAAGGCGGCTATGGCGGCGTTGATTTATACGTTACCGTGAAGGATGAAGTTACCAATCAATGGAGCAAGCCGCAGAATCTTGGTAAAACGATCAATACCAATGGTGATGAGAAATCTCCGTTTATACACTCCGATTTCCAGACACTTTATTTCTCTTCCAATGGACTTCCCGGAGTTGGTGGATTCGATATTTTCTTCTCCCGCAAGGATGAGAAAGGTGCATGGACAGAACCTAAAAACATTGGTGTACCTATCAATACCAATTCGGACGACTTAGGTTTTTTTGTAAGTACCGACGGGCATCTTGGTTACTTTGCCTCCAACTCTCACTCGCAAATGAAAAACAAATCAGTAGGAGGATATGATATTTATGCTTTCGATTTATATAAAGAAGCACGACCTGACGAAGTAGCATTCATTAAAGGCAAGGTAGAAGATTTAGGCAATGCTCCTGCAAAGAAATTTGATGTGGAAGTGAAAGATGCTACTACCAAGAAAGTTACCAAAGCAATGGTGGATACAGTAAGTGGCGAATATGCTGCGGTGGTTGACCGAAAAGAAAAACATGATTTAATAGTGGAAGTAAAAAAGGAAAACTATGCATTTAGCTCCCAGTTGATACATAAAGATTCGATAGTAAATGCTAAACCTGTTAAAGTAAAAGTAACTGCGGATACTATTAAAGTGGGACAAACGTATCAGTTGAATAATATTTATTATGCTACCAATTCGGCAGTGCTCGATCCGCGTTCCAATATTGTGATTGATGAATTTGTGGAGTTTCTGAAAGCGCATCCTACCATAACTATTGAGGTGTATGGCCATACCGATAACATAGGAAATGACAAGGCTAATCTTGCTTTATCAACCGACCGGGCTTTTACCGTGCGCGACCAGTTACTTGCAAAAGGCATTTCCGAAAAACGGTTGATTGCCTTTAAAGGATTCGGTGCATCAAAACCTATTACCGATAATACTACTGAAGCAGGACGTGCTAAAAACCGACGTACTGAGTTTGTAATTGTAAGTAAATAGAGGGTTTTATTTAAAGCATACTTCAACAAAAAATCCTGTTCTCGTCAGAACAGGATTTTTTTTAGTGATTAATGTAAATTCTAATTCCTAATACTATTTCTAATCGGGCTAATGCCCGCTAATACTAGGTTTCTGTAATTCTAGCCTTAAGGCTAGGGTTAATTCACATCTACAAAAACAACTGGTGAATAGTCGCTCATTTCTTCACCAATAACTACAGCTACTCTGAAATAGTAGCGAGTGCCCGATTTTAGTCCGGCGATAGTTACAGTAGCCAAAGTAGCAAATTTACAGTAGGTCCAATTGGTTTCCACCGAAATATCGCCGGTACAAATCTGACTGATATAAGCAGCCCGTTTTTTACCTGTAGTTACTTTTTTACGAAGTACTACCGTATTTTTGTCGGGACCATTTACAGCAGCTAAATCAGCAATAATTGCTTTGCCTTTTTTAGCTGTTCCCAGTCCGGCGCTATCCACCATATCTTTGGCGGTATCATCAGCTATGCCAAGTATTACGCCCTGCACATAAAGTACCACGCCTTTTATAGCTAGGTCGAACAGATTTACCTGTATCTTTATTTTACTTACAATGCCGTCATCGTTTGCTTTTTTCAAACCATCAGTAGCATCTTTAAGTACTGCAAGCACAGTAGCTGCATCAGGGAAAAATACATTCATATTCATTTTCACGAGTACATTACCGCCATACTTCACTTTGCCTGCCGGATTTTTTCCGGTTAACCCTTCTTTTACGATTATCATTTTATTTCCTCCTTCCTGTTCTGCTTTGCCTCGACATAAATACAGCTATACCTGTATTTTAAGCGCTAATTTATAGTGTAGTATAGTACTTGATTTTAATACGTTATGATGTTTTTTGTTTATCCTTCCTATACATGGCATCCACTCTTGCAAGGTTGACGTCCATGTTTGCAAGGTTGGCATCCACTCTTGCAACCTTGGCTTCCATCCTTGCAATGTTGACGTCCATACGTGCAACCTTGGCATCCACTCTTGCAACCTTGGCATCCATCCTTGCAAGGTTGACGTCCATCCTTGCAACCTTGGCATCCACTCTTGCAACCTTGGCTTCCATGTTTGCAAGGTTGGCATCCTCTATTGCCTTGATGACGTCCAAACTCGCCTTGTTGGCAGTCAAACTCGCCTACCCGACTATTTAAGTGATTAATTCTCGCTCCGTGCTTTCCATGTAGCCGAAAGTGATACTTAGTAGTACTGTTAAATAAATATTGATTATTAAAAACGCCTCAATGAACTGTTTGATAAAACAAATGTAACATGTGAAGGAGAGAATAAGAAACACCAAAAAGGTGTTTTTGTTAATTGAGAGTCATTATTAAAAAGATAAACGAAACAAGAGATTCCTCACTGCGTATCGGAATGAACAAGTTTAGCTTGGGGTAAAAAAGAAGTCTAATTGAACAACCTTTTTTTGTAGGTAATATCCTGTTCGTGTTTATACGCTTCTATCTGTTCGTAATACTTTACAAGATAGATGGCATCCGTGCAGAGCAGCAATTCCTTAAGTTCCTTATTAGTAAATCTGCCGATGATTTTGGCAATAGCTTTAAACCGCGAGTTCACACCATTAATTTCTATGTGCAATATCGGAATCATATTTTTGCGTGATATATCATTGCAGAAATGAAGCAATGCTTCGCGAAGTATTTCCGAAATGCCCAGAAAATTACAGCGTTTCTCCAGCATTTCATCTGTTACAATAAGCAGTGCGCCCTGCACCAGCACCACCGCTTTTATGGGAGCCGACTGATTTACAGACACACCTTCTTGTTTGAGCACATCATTATGATGAAGCAGCCACCAGTCTTTATCAAGCATATTTTTTTTAAACTCTTCTTCGGTACAATCACTAAAATCAAGTGTTACCTGCAAACTGCCCGAAGGCTCTTTTTTGTTGATGTCCATTTTTAGTTTCATAATTGAGTAGTTGATTAGGTTAATATTTATGTAAATGTAGGCAAAGCGATGTTGGAAAACGAATAAATATGAATGAGGGGTATTTAGTATCTCAAATGGTTGTATGTTAATTATGTTTAGATGTGGTGCGTAGATATAATTATAAAAAAATGACGCAAACGTTTACGCAATGATTTAAAGTTCATTAACAACTAAAAAAAAAGGCAAACTTGGATTTAACTAAAAAAGAACATAGAACTATGAATTGGATAACAATACTTGGTATTTTAATTATTTCAATAGGGACCTTATTGACTTATTATGGTTCATCGTTGAGTAGTAGAAATGATAAGAAAGAGATAACAGACAAAATAGATTCCTTCAACCAACAAATAGAGAAAGTAAAAACAGAAAATATTCCTTCAT
>CAIRRW010000395.1 GCA_903881065.1 uncultured Bacteroidota bacterium | reverse complement strand
GTTTTATTTCTTCATAATATATTTCTACTTCACTATTGTTATCAAATGGTGCAATCAAAAATCCGCAATCCGCAATCACTTACACCCCAACTACCGTTACCGAAATTACGGGGCTCCAGTTTCCAACCACTGCACCTTTATAAAGATAAACCGCTTTGTATTTCCAGAGTGCAGAAACGCCTGCTGCCGGAAACGCACTTAAATCAAGGTAATCGGGATGGTTGCTTACGTTCAGCATCACAAATCCTTTACCATCGCCACTGTCTTTCCAAAGTTGAACCCCTTCGTATTCGCTTTTGGTATAATGCAACAACGGATGACCGCCATTTGCGTTTTTCCCACTCAAATTAGGCGTTCCATCACCGGGTACAAAAGGCGTTTTCACACCCTCAATGCCCAATCCTATACCAATATCAGTGGTATAATTAATGTTTGCCTTTATTTTGTCGGCAAGCTTGGTAAACCTTAGCTGGTCGTCAGCAGCCACCAAATCGGG
This sequence comes from uncultured Bacteroidota bacterium, assembly GCA_903881065.1. Taxonomy (GTDB): domain Bacteria; phylum Bacteroidota; class Bacteroidia; order 2-12-FULL-35-15; family 2-12-FULL-35-15; genus 2-12-FULL-35-15. The sequence goes on along the minus strand of CAIRRW010000395.1, from coordinate 2,327 downwards.
AGAAGCAGCAAATACCGGCGGTATTGGTATTGTGGTTAATAACTCACTGCCTTTTCCATGACGCAGTAGATTTTTGAAGCCTGTGATGCTTGGGCTGTACTTTTGAATTTGTGTTTGCACCTCAAATGCCCATCTGTTTAGTGCTGCATCGGCTACCGCGCTTTTTATTTCATCATCGGTAAGCCCGAACAATTTCTGAATAGCTGGCAAACCGTTCGCAAACAGTTCCAGTTGATCGGCAAATGGGCCGTCGCCTTTTTTTACATAACTCATAATTTAATTAAATTTAGGTACTATTAATACTGGTTTATATAATAAAGACTTGATTTCAAGCAAGTTCGTAAGTTTATTCTTCCAGCCCGATGTTCCGGCTGAGCTGCCCGATAGTTCGGCTGAGCTGCCCGAACATCCGATTTTGATTACTTTACAGAAAAAAGGGTTTGAAAAATTAAAAATCCTCTTCCGTATCAAAATACAGAAAGAGGATTTTAATTTATAGGGAAGAAAAAATAGGAACCTACGTTTTATCACTTAGAAGACTTATAACGCCTTCCAAGTTGCAACCTAAGGTTTTTGTGTAATTAATTTTCATTTCGTTTTTAGGCTTTGTATTCCAATATATTTATTGGATTACTATTTTTTTGTTGATTACGGTTGGTGAGCTTGTCGAACCATCCGTAATTTGTACAAAATAAATACCTGCCTGCATTTCTCCTTTTTCTAATATAAGTTCCTTGCCAGAGAAAGTTTCTGTTTTTATTTCTTTGCCCAAAACATCAAGTATTTTTATTGTTACGTTTTTTTGTTCTTGGGAAAAAGAAAGAGTTGTTTGGGAGGAGAAAGGGTTGGGAGCTATATTTAATACAAGGTTATTCTTTTCTTCGTTAATAGCTAAAACGGTACACAAAGGGCTTACTTGCACAGTTGTAGTTCTCTCTGTTGTTGTTCCATCTCCTAGCTCTCCATAAACATTGTCCCCCCAAGCCCATACAGTACCATCACTTTTAGTAGCTAAAGATTGATAAGTCCCCCCTTCAACTGAAGTTACTGAATTAATGTTTAAAACTTGCACAGGAAACCAGCTATCACCTGCACTAGCATTTCCAAGAGCACCAAAACTATTATCACCCCAAGCTAGTAATGAGCCATCATTTTTTACTGCAAGAGAAAAACGATCTCCACAACCAATTGCCTTAATCCCTCCAAGAAAGCCAGTATTCCCAACATCATGCGGTTGAATAACAGAATCGCTTCTTGAAATACTTCCGTTTCCAAGGCTACCTGAATTATTTAAACCCCAAGCCCAAACGGTACCATCATTTTTTAATGCTAATGAATGATGATAACCACAAGCTACAGAAACAATATTAGCTAATCCACTTATTGGAATAGGAGAAGTAGAACCACATCCAAAACAATGAGTTGCGAGTTGCCCATCTAAATCGTTTCCCCATCCCCAAACTGTACCATCACTTTTAACAGCAATTGAAAAATCGTTTCCTCCAGCTACTTCCACCACTCCGGTTAATCCCGTTACTTGAACAGGAGTTATACTATTACTCGTCCCTCCATTTCCTAACTGTCCATAGGTATTAGCCCCCCATGCCCAGACAGTTCCATCATTCTTAATTGCTAATGAATGAGCATATCCACAAGCAATAAAAACAACATTACTAAGATTACTAACTTGTACAGGGGAGGTTCTATTTATATTTGTCATATCTCCAAGTTCTCCGGAAGAATTTAGTCCCCATGCCCACACAGTTCCATCATTTTTAAGTGCCAATGAATGACCACCTCCTGTTGCGATTTTTTTTATTCCCGAAATTAAGCTTACTTGAACAGGTATAGGATTGGCATTAGTACTTGGAGTAGTTCCGTTCCCCAACTCTCCCCAAGAATTTAAACCCCATGTTCTAACTGTGTTGTCTGAACACAAAGAAATAGAATGATCAGAAGCCGCACCAATTACTTGCCCATTCATATAATTTGCAAAAAAGCAAATTATTAAAATTAAGATTATTTTTAAATTTTGTAATTGTTTTTTCATTTGTTTTTGTTTTTAATTGTTTGGTTTGGTAAAAAATAAAAAACGCCTTGTGCAACTGCACAAAGCGTTTTGGTAATAGTATTAATAAAGGTGTGTACTGTTTTAATATTTGCTCATGTTTCAGAGGTAGGCGGTTTTTGTAAAAGTGTTTTCAAGAGAAAATGTTTCTAATTGTTTTGGCTAAATTAGTCATAATTGTAATACGCAAGGTTTATTTAATTTTACTTTTCGCTGGGTCTTGGCGTGTATCAAAAATATTCAAAATCATAATTGTTTG
>CAIRRW010000394.1 GCA_903881065.1 uncultured Bacteroidota bacterium | reverse complement strand
TACGGACAAAATTTAGAATTAATAAATATAAGGTACCGAATAAAAAATGAAGGTAAGCATACCACCTTTTATACATGGCTAAAATAAACAAGTTTTGCCAGTTATATTAATATATTATTGATAGCGATAATTGAAGGTGATGAAATATAGGTATTTTTTGGGGGGAGATGTATGATGAAATATTAAGGATTAAGAAAGGGAAATACTACAATATAATAGTGGGAATATTTATTTTGGTAGTGGGGATAATATTTGTTTGCGTTATAGGGTTCTCAATTAAGGCTAACAAACAAGTTTTTTATACTGATGAATATAAAGGTATAGTTACAAAACTTAGATATGATCAAAGAAAACAAATAGAAATATACCTAAATAATAAATGGATTCCTTTAGCTTCGTATAATTTACTTTTGAACCAAATAGATATGGGAGATTCTGTATATAAAATAAAGAATACATATTGTGTAACAATTTACAAATTGAAAGATAATAAAGTTAAAAGACTTTGCTATGGAGGCTCTGTTGATAGTACTTCAATAACGAATAAATAACAACCAATAAAAAGGAAATAAAATAAAAGGGATGAAGAAAGGGGTAATAATTAAAAAACTAAAGGCATACAAACATTCTCGACGGAGTTTATCCAGACAAAGGAAGGACTCGAATTGACAACGCACTCAGTCAGTTGAAAAGCCATAGAAATGAACAATGAATTGTTTATGGAATTTGAGAAAGAATGGCATCATAACATTAAAAACCATAAATTTGTCGAAATGCATAAACTGTTGAAATTTATTTTTCCTTTATTGTTGCTTATGTGCTTTAATGTTGATTTAGTTAGGGCGCAGACGGACTTTAATGACGAGTTTGATTTTAAGGACAAAGCAAAAAAAATGTTTGAGGATGGCGAGTTTGAGCAAGCCTATCCTTTGTACAGCCAGCTGCTATCTATTTACCCTAAAGACCCTGATTACAATTATCGATTTGGCGTTTGTACTCTTTTTGCCAGTGATGACAAGGAGAAAGCGATTCCTTTCCTGCAATTCGCCGAGAATAAAGATGTGGAGAAAGAAGTGATGTATTATCTGGCCAAAGCCTACCATTTAAATTATCGGTTTGATGATGCAATAGCGGAATATACCAAGTATAAAAAAGCAGCTTCAACAAATAAAGCCAACAAACTACAAGTGGACAGGCAGATAGAAATGTGTAAAAACGGAAAGCAGTTGTTACATAACTTAACAGATTTGGTGGTGATAGAGAAGAAGGAAATGAGCAGGGAAGAATTTTTCAGAGCGTATGATATTTCGCAAATTGGTGGGAAGCTTTTGGTGAAGCCGGACGAAAAACAGTTCAGAACTTCAGTTGACAAAAAGAAAAAAGAGAAGTCCATTATCTATCTTTCAGGAAATAATAATCAGGTTTTCTTTTCGAGTTATGGCGAAGATGCCACAAAAGGGAAAGATATTTACACTACCATACGACAGAAAAACGGAGAATGGAGTAAGCCTGTTTCGCTGGGAGCACCTATAAATACTGAATTCGATGAAGATTTCCCTTTTCTGCATCCAAATGGAAAAGATTTATTCTTCTGTTCAAAAGGTCATAACTCAATGGGAGGATATGATATTTTTAAATCCACCTATAATGAAACCGCAAAAACATGGAGCAACCCTGTTAACCTTGATTTTCCTATCAATACACCTGATGATGATATTTTATTTGTAACCGATTCATCAGAAAAACAAGCCTATTTCTCGTCTTCGCGAGCAAGTATAACAGGCAAAACAGAAGTATATCATATTAACACCGAACGTAAACCGATTGATGCGGCAGTAATTGCCGGAAATGTGATTAAAAATAGAGATGTAGAGAAATTGAATCTGAAAATAACAGTTAAAAATCTTAGCGACAATACAATTATCGGGATGTATAATTCGATACCTACGGATGGTTCGTATGGAATGAATTTGCCTAACGGCGGGAAGTTTCTATTTACGGTAGAGTCGCCTGATTTCCCTATTCAATCGGAAGTGGTGGTAATTCCCGTTCAGAATGAATTTAAACCGATTAAACAGGAAATTAGTTATGACTTGAAGACGGATAAATTAATAGTTAAGAATATTTTTGAGACAGGCGAAGGAGATGCTAATTATTTGATGGCATTGAAATTTATAAAAGAGAAAGCCAAGCTGAATGTAAACGTAAACGAAGTGGCGACAGCTACAAAACCTGAAACAAAAAACATTCAACCCGAAGCAGTGGTGAAAAACTCAAAGCCTAAACCAGGCACTCCGCTAACAAATGAGGATATTATAAAAATAGCAAATGATGATGCCAAATCGGTGGAAGCAGAAGCCAAAGATGCAAAGGAACAGGCAGATATTGCATTGACGTATGCAAATAAAAAAAATGAACTTGCACAAAGCAAAACAAAAGAAGCATCTGACCTTTTTGATCAATCAAGAGGATCGAATGATAATGTAAAGAAACAGGAGTTAAAAGAAAAAGCCAACGAAGCACAGCTTGAAGCACAACAACTGAATGAAGAAACAGTCAATGCTTTTAATCTGGCTAAGAAGCTTGAGTTATCAGCAGAATCAAAACAAAAAGAAGCGGATCTATCAAAAGAATATGCCAAGGATTTAGAGGTTGCTGTGAAATCGAAAAATTCGACACAGGCAATGGCAAAACTTGATGAGCAGGAAAAGAAACTGGAAGAGTTGAGCAAGGAAAATGAAGGTATTCCTGCTATTACAAACAGTTTGAAGTTGGATGTTGATAATAAAAAGAAGGAGTTGGATAGAGTAATACAGGAAAGAAATGATGTGAAACAAGAAATTGCAGACAATGAAACGATAATTAAAAATACCAAGGCTGATGCAGAAAGTACAAAGAGCAATGATTTAAAAAAAGGATTGCTTGCTCAGATAGAGGAATTGGTTAATGAAAACAAAAGCAAGCAAAAAGAACTGGAAGAAAAAGAAGTTAGCGTAAATCAAGTTCAGAAGGAATATAATGGAATAAAAAATCAAAACGAATTAATTAACTCTGTAGTTGAACAGGCGAAAACAGGAAGCAGTGAGGTTGCAGCATCAAATGCTGCTGCAATTGACAAGGCAAAACTGGAGGAGAAAGTTAATGAGATTAAAAAATCTATAGCAGCAAATAACACTGCTTCTTTAGTTAATAATACCGCGGAAAGTAATAAGACTTCAACATCAAACAAAACAGAAACAGTTGCTGGTAATACTCAACCGGTCTCTTCAACAGAACAAATAACAACAAATAAAGAATCGCTTAGTAGCCTAAAGAAGAGATATTCTGATAAGTTAACCGCAACAAATAATAACAAAACAGAATTAGAACGGGAGAAGGCAAAGGCTGAAGTGTTACAAGATTACAATAAAGCAGTTGATGAAAATATTGCACAACAAAAAGCGAGTTTAAAAGAAACAACGAATACAGAAGAGAAAAGAAAAATTATAAAACAAATAAGTGATGCAGAGCAATTATCAAAAGAAATAAAAACCCAAACCAATGAAAGTATAGCAAAAGTTACAAAACTAAAAGAACAGACTTCAACAGTGGCTGTAGGCTCTGCAAAAAATGACAGTACAAAAACGGAAACCTTTAACAATAAGAATTTACTTAATGAAGATTATGCCGTAATCAATAAAAAATATTCGGATGAAATTGCGGCTACTTCTAAAATAGAAAATGAAACAGAACGTGAAAAAGCAAAATCAGAAATATTAAAAGATTGGGACAAAACAATTGATGATAAATTAACAAAACAAAAAGAAGAATTAAAATCAATAACTACAGCAGAAGATAAAAAAACAGTGGATAAAAATATTGCTGATGCTGTTGAGCTTTCTAAAAACATTAAATCACAGGTTCAGGAAAGTGTAGCTAAATTAGAAACACTGAAAAAGAAAGACAATTCCATTGCTTCGAATGAGAATAAGCAACCGATCACAGATAACAAATCAGCAGTTAACAATTCAAGTGATACTGCAAAAAGTAATAAAACGGCAAGCTCTACTATTAAAATTCCTTCTGGTGATTCGTTTCAGACAGTCAATAAAAAATACAAGGAGGCTGTAACTAACGCTGATAGAATAACGAATGAAATAGAGAGAGAACAAACAAAATCAGATTTATTGAAAAGCTGGAATACTAAGATTGACAGTATGGTAGCATCACAGAAAGAAGCACTGAAGAAAATAAAAGATACTGAACAAAAGAAAACCGTTGCAAAAAATATAAAAGATGCTGAACAACAATCAAAGGAATTAAAAAAACAATCGGATGAAAGCATAGCTAAAGTAACTACTTTGAAGAAGCAACAGAATGCTGTAGCTTCAAATACGGAAAACAATACTAACAAAGTACTCTCAAATTCTACTGTGAAGAATTCAACTGCTGATTCTTCAAAATCTAAGACAGTGAATACGCAACCATTAACAAACAACATTCAACCTATTTCCAAAAATAATGGTGCTCTTGAAAAGGATTCGACAGCAGTAGCAAATACCACAAACAAAACTTCAACAAAGGAAAAACAATCAATTTATAGTTCTCCGAAAGCTTTAGAACAAGCTGCAAAAGCAGATGTAATAAACAAACAAGTTCAAGATTTAACAAGCCAGGCGAATGACTTAAAAACAAAGGCTGCAACTGAAAAAAATACGGAAACTAAAGTTTCATTGAATGAACAGGCTAAAGCGTTGACCAAACAGGCAGAAAGCAAAAAAGCAGAAGCAGGTATAGTGGTGGCAGATGCAAATATATTAGAATACAAGAGTAATCAGAATGAGATAGACCAGCTTGCCAATCTATCTAAAAACAATAGAGCGGATGATATTTCGGTGGCTGATATGCTGAACGATGAGTCGAAAATTTATTTTGATAAAGCACAAAAGATACGCAAGGAAGCAGATGCATATAAATCAGATTATGAAAAAGAATCAGCATTGACTGATGCCAATACAAATGAAACGCTTGCTTTGGAAAAACAAAAGAAAGCAATTACTATTTATAAGAAATATAACCCGAATTTTGTAGCATCTACCACTAATGTAAATTCATATAGTAATCCAAATAACAAGAACAAAGTAAAAACAAATAATACACCGGATTCTAATAAGGAGGCGGTAGCAAACAATAAGACAGAGAAGTCTGACCAAGCTATAAATAAAACAAATCCAGCAATTACAACATCAGTTCAACCGAATGTAAATGATTCAACAAAATCAAATGTTAACAATAGTGTTGCAGTTGCGAATAATGATAATACAAGCAAAACAACGAATAATGCAAATACTGTTAATGTAAACAATAATAAAGAAACTGTAAAACCCACTACCACCAATACGAGTATTATTGTTAAAAACGAAACAACAGGAAACGCAGGAATAAGCACTGCAAATAAAGATTCATTATTAGATGTTGCTGCAAGTAAAATCAAGAATGATAATAATCCAGTTCCTGTTTCCAATGAAACAACAGCATCAACAACAAACCCGGTTTTAATTAATAAAACCACAACATTTATTTTAGCTCCAAACGAATCTTTTGAAAAGAAAGCAACGCCTGTTTATTCAGCTAAGAAACCTATTCCTGTAAATGAAAAATTACCGGAAGGTTTAGTCTTCAAGGTTCAGATAGGAGCGTTCAAGAAACCTATTCCTCAGGATTTATTTAAAGGTATTACTCCAATTACAGGAGAAACTACGGTACAAGGCTTTACAAGATATACGGCAGGTGTTTTTGTTAAGTTTGCTACTGCTGACTTTGCAAAGAATCAAATTCGTGATTTTGGTTATAAAGATGCCTTTGTTGTAGCATTCCTTAATGGCAAACGTATTCCAATGAGTCAGGCAATCTCCATGAATGCCTTTAAATATTCAATTACGCAGAAACCTGCAAAGGGAAAAAACAACGATACTACGGAAACTCCAGAAACAATAGCAAACAATGGGAATCCTGAGAATAACAACCAATTATCGGCAAACAATAAAGAGATAAATGAAATTGCTCCAGCAACAAATATTTCTGCAATAGGTGGTGGATTATTTTATACTGTTCAAGTTGGTGTGTTTTCGCAACCAGTTTCATCTGTTAAATTATATAATGTTACGTCGCTATACACAGAAACAGCGCCAAATGGGAACTTGAGATATAACGTTGGTATTTTCAATAATACAGCGAGGGCTGTGGAAGCAAAAAACATTTTAATTGAAACCGGAATTAAAGATGCTTTTGTAACAGCATATTATAATGGGAAAAGGATATCATTAGCGGATGCGAAACAATTAGAAGAACAGGACAATGTTACTTTTTCTAAGGGTTCTAACGTTAATTCTCTGCCGAAGTTTGCAATTAGTAATAATGGAGAAACTATTGTTAATCCTGAACAACCAACTACAAAAACAGAGCATGTAAATAAGCCTATAACAACTGCAACAAAGAAGGAGACACCGAAACAAGAGCTGACAACTAAAACTCAAGAAACGCCAATTTTAAAAGAGAAACCTGTAATTACTAATGAATCTATAGCCGATAAAAACGACTCTACTAAGAAAGAAATAACGAATAATAAGGTTGAAAATAACCCTCCGTCAACTGAAATAGGTGTAATATTTAAAGTACAAATAGGGGCATTTAAAGATGAAGTTCCATTGGATATTGCAAATAAGTTTTTGAAAGTTGCCTCGAAAGGAATTAAAAATCACAAGGACGAAAATGGATTAACAATTTATACTGTCGGAAGTTATAAGACGTATGAAGAAGCTTCCAAGATGAAAAATGAATTATTAGAGGCTGAACTTACTGATGCATTTATTGTTGCTTATAAGGACGGGAAAAAGATTCCGGTAGAAGAAGCAAAGCAGAACTAATTTTTAACAATTATTATTATTGAACCAATAAACTAATCAACCGACAACCGTTTCCTCTCAAACCCAAACTCAAGAATCCTGTCAATAAAGTCATACGGTTTATAACCTTGTATCGCCGTCTGATGAAAGATGCAGGTAGCAGGCGTCATCCCCGGCAACGAATTTACCTCAATAAAAGTAACTTCTATTTTACTTAAATCATATATGCGCACAAACGCATCAATCCTTGTATAACCGTTTATATTAAGCAGTTTTGCGACTTCGCCAAATATCTTTTTCACCTTGTCAGAAATTAATTGTCTCACCGTAACATCCGCCGAATAACGCGCCGGCGTTATGTTCTGCCCTTGTCCTGCCAGAAATTTTTCTTCCAGCGATAATACCTCTCCTTCCGATAATGCTTCCGAAGCTTCAAATACTTCATACTCCACTTCTCCTTTAGCATTATATTTAGTAAGCATTCCGCCTGTTATTTCCAGAAAATGAGTTGCATCCCGTTTGCTTATTAATTCCTCCACCAATAAACATTTTTTCCTCGGAAACTCCTCCTTATCCTTTATATGCAGCACATTCGCAGCATCCGCAATCAGCGCTTCATCCTTCCTGAAAATCAAAGAAGCAAAAGCTTCCAGTTCTTCCACCGTTTTTATTTTCTTTACAGCCGACGAACAGCCATCATCCACAGGCTTTGCAATAAAAGGAAAATGAATTTTATTCTTTATATTTTCCAGCACCGCAGTTTTATTATTCAGCCATTCTTCTTCCGAAATAAGAAGATGTTCGGCAACCAGAAAACCATTTTGTTTTAAAATCTCATTCGTTTTATACTTGTCAATTGTAATCTGCGAACTCGCCACACCCGAACCATTGTAAGGCAGTCCAACCTTTTCAAGATTTGCCTGAACTGCACCATCTTCACCCGGACGACCGTGTAACGCAATGAATACGGCATCTACCATCTTCGCCAAGTCAGTATAAGTAATTCGTGTCGGCTTCACCAGATTATCCTCAGCTCCATATTTTCCGGTAATGGCAGCACATTCACCGATAATTTCCTTTACCAGTTCATGTACTTTATAATGCTCAATCTTATCTTTAATATCATCCGCATTATCTTTCAGCAAAATATTAATCGGAATCTGATACATAATATGTTCGTCCGCATTGCCTGTCAGAAACACCGGAATAGGCTCGTACTTAGCCGAAGAAGCAAGTTTCTCATAAATATTTCTGCCGCTATCTACAGAAATATGTCGCTCCGAAGAATAGCCGCCAAGTATAACAGCCACTTTTATTTTCTTTGTCGATAATGTTTTATCCTTGGTTATTGCCTTATCCAAATCAGCCTTCAGTGCATCATACACGCCACTGTTTTTGCTGGCAAATATCCGTTGAGACAACGACTGACGGATAATATAAGTTAAAAACTGCGAAGGATTCAATCCAATCTCAGCCGCCTGATGAAAGAAAAAAGAACTCGGCATCATACCGGAAGTTGTATTCGGATCATTCAAAAATATCTTTCCTTCCTTCGAAATAAAACCATCAATACGCGCATATACATCAAAACTCAGTTCATAAAACAGTCGCTCACATTCCTTCCTGATAGCCTGTATCTGCTCATTAGGCAAATCAATCGGAGTAATCTTTCTTGATAATCCCGGCAAATATTTACTCCTGTAATCAAATAATTCTTTCCCCTTCCTTATCTCTGTAGGTGGCAACGCTATTGCTTTTCCATTTTCATCCTGCGCCACAATACACGAAAATTCTTTGCCTTCAATAAATCCTTCCACCAGCACTTTGCTTTCTCCATCAAGCGCTTCGAGCACTGCTCCTTCTTTTTCATTTTCAAAAAGAGAATCCAGATACTCAATTAAATCTGCAGGATGATAAATTGTTTTCTTTTCAGGATACGCTGAAGTCCAAACTAATAGAGGCATTCCAATGCCTTCGCGAATATCAGCCATTAATCGTATTAAACTTGTCTTGTCTTCAGAGGATGATTTTTTCCAGTCATTCGCATCTATCCACTCGGTAAACAAAGCTTTTCCGATTGCTCCCATCAATGCAATGTTATATTCATCATTGTCGTGCAAAATAGTAACACCAATAGATGACCCTTGATTAGCGGGTTTCACCACCATCGGGAAACCAATTTCCTCCTTTGCTTTTCGAATTGGTTCTTTACAATTTCCACTGATAAATTCTTCTCTGTCAATAGTAATATACTTCGGACTATTAAATCCTGCATTCACCATCAGCCTCTTTTGCACCGATTTATCAATGCCGATGGAAGAAGGTAAAATCCCCGAACCGGAATAAGGAATATTTAAATATTCAAACAATCCCTGTATCCTGCCATCCTCTCCATACGGGCCATGCAGACATAAAAAAGCAAAATCAAAATAATTCTTCAACTCATTTGGTTCAATCTTTTTCCCGATTTTATTAATGAGTTTTAATTGTTCGGCAACGGATAAATCACCTATCTGCTCAGCATATATCTGGAAGTCACCTCTCTTATTAGGAATAAATTCAGCAGGAGGATAAAAGTCGCGAATACTGCCTTTATAAACGTATTCCCAGTTAAGCAAAACAAAATTTCCGAAGCTGTCTACAAAAATCGGAACCGCCTCAAACAATGATTTATTGAGATTATCATACACTGTTCTTCCTCCTGCAAATGATATTTCACGCTCCTTGGAGAACCCTCCGAATATTATTCCTATTTTCATAAATAAATTTTATTCCCAATAAAAGAGGAATGAGTTTCGACAATTAAAGTAATGCAAATGTAAGTTATTGAAGTGGGGCAATCAGGCAAGTTTTTGCAAGTATTCAACAAGTTTATTAACTGCCATTGCCCGATGTGATATTTTGTTTTTTTCGCTTAAATCCATTTCAGCAAAGGTACGGGAATAACCATCAGGTATAAATATCGGGTCGTACCCAAAACCATTCGAACCGCGTTTTTCATGTAGAATAGAACCGTGCATCAATCCATCAAACTGCATTTCCCTGCCATCAATAACAAGTGAAATTACAGTTTTAAACCGCGCTTTCCGGTGGGCAATTCCGTCCATTTCATTCAATACTTTCCTGATATTATTTTCCTCATTCATATCTTCACCTGCATATCTCGCCGACCTCACACCTGGATTCCCACTCAATGCTTCTATCTCCAAACCGGTATCATCGGCAAAACAATTATGGTGGTATTTTTCGTAAACATAAAAAGCTTTTTGCGATGCATTGCCTTCTATTGTTGGAGTTGTCTCCGGAATATCTTCCATACAATGTACATCATGTAAACTTAAAACACGAATTGGATTTGGAATGAGTAACTGGATTTCAGCCACTTTGTGTTTATTTCTGGTAGCGAATACAAATTTCATGAGGAGGAGGTATAAGTTAGAAATAAATTTTATCGGTTAAAGTTACTTCTTTTTTGAATTGGTTCCAAAATAAAAAACCTCTTTCAGAAATCTAAATTCTGAAAGAGGTTAACAATTATTTTAGTCGATTATTTTTTCTTTGCCGGTGTTTGTTGCTGACGCTCTTTTGTCATTTGTTCTAAACGCTCCTGAAACTTCGACTTTGTAACAGGTTTCTTTTTATTGGCTTGGATTTTTGCATGCAATTTATCATGGTCAATCACGAATTTCTGCATCACCCAAGTCTGTCCAAATGTAATCATATTGGCAAGGAAGTAGTACCAGCTTAATCCTGCGGAGTAATTATTCAAGAAACCAAGGAACATAATCGGCATCAAGTACATCATCCATTTCATACCCGGCATTTGTTGCTGAGTACCCATCAATTGGCTATTGCTCCAGGTATATAATAATGTAGAAGCAGTCATCAATAAAGCAAACAAACTCACGTGGTCGCCATACCAAGGAACGGAGAATCCAAAGTTATAAACCGAATCGTAAGAAGATAAATCATGCGCCCAAAGGAATCCTTGCTGACGTAACTCGATAGATGCAGGGAAGAAATTGAACAAGGCAATTAATATTGGCATCTGAAGCAATACCGGTATACAACCTGCCATTGGGTTTACTCCTGCCTGCTTGTAAAGCGCCATTGTTGCCTGTTGTTTTTTTACCGGCTCTTCGTCTTTATATTTCTCATTCAACTCATCAATCTCCGGTTTTAATACTTTCATTTTTGCTGATGAAAGCACTGTTTTGTATGCTATCGGCAACAATAATAATTTAAGAATAATAGTTAGTACAAGAATAATAATTCCATAATTCCATTTGAAACTATTCAATACATTAAAGATAGGTATTACCAAAAAACGATTAATCCAACCAAATATTTTCCATCCAAGATTAATTTGCCTTTCCAAATCAACATCATATTTTTTAAGCGTTTGATAATGGTTAGGGCCAAAGTAAAAGCGCATACCAAACGATTCATTTTGTTGGCCTTTATATGGAATTGAAAAAGAAGATGCGTAATTTTTAATATATTCTTGGGATGCTCTTTCTGTTGAAGTGGTTACTTCTGTATGCTTTTCAAATGTATTATCTGCAATTATTACAGACGTAAAAAACTGTTGTTTGAAAGCTACCCATTTTACTTTTCCATCAAATGATTTTGTATCCTCTTTGCTTTCGCTTATTTTATCTACGCCATCCTCGGTAGTGTTGTAATACACTGTTGATGCACGTTCCTGATTTTGTTTATTATGTTCTAACGTAGGAATTTTCATTTGCCAGTTGAGTTTAATATCACCGGCAGAAGCATTGATTATACTTTGCATTCCAACTGTATTTATTTTGCAACTCATCATATATTCATCACCGGTAAGTGTATAAACATATTCAATGTATTTTTCTTGACTGCCCGCATACAAACGCATAGCAAGGCTTTTCGAAGCTTTGCCTGTCAGGATAAACGAATCGCCAACAGGTGTAAAGTATAATGAATCTGTAGCAAATGATTTATTATAGGTAGCAAACGTGAGCTTTTGAGTGGATGAATCTGCATTAAATAATATCAAAGGCTTGCCATCGTATGTTTTATATTTCTTTAATTCGACAGAAGAAATACGCCCTCCTTTTGGAGAAATATTTACTTTCATTACTTCATTTTCCAAAGTAATTGTTTTATTATCTCCGGTGGAAGCATCAGCAAAATTACCATATACCGACTTTTTAAGTGCCGCTTTTGCCGAATCACTAAGATTAACAAGTGCTTCAGACGAATCAGCTGCACCAGCAGCATTGGTTAATTTATTTGCTTTATGAGTTGTGGAGAGCGCTTCCTGTGCTTTTACATATGCAAGTGTAGAATCCTGCATACGTTTTTGGATTGCCAATTGTTCG
>CAIRRW010000393.1 GCA_903881065.1 uncultured Bacteroidota bacterium | reverse complement strand
TTATATAAAGCTGAGCTAAAGGTATTGTAGATTATGAGGTTGAATCACTCATTAATTAAAAATATACTATATTTGACCCTCCTAAAACACCTTAATTAAGTTACATTACAACACACTAAAATGGAGAATATATATGATATTTTAAAATTGATTCTTCCTGCAGGAATCGTTTTTCTTACTACTTATTATCTAGTCAAATCATTTTTGGATCAAGAAAGAAATAAGAAAGCAATTGATTTAAAACTTGCCAATCAATCTGTAATTACTCCTATTCGTTTGCAGGCTTATGAGCGTATTGTTTTGTTTTTAGAACGAATAAATCCAAATGGATTGGTAATGAGAATAAGCAAAACAGGAAGTGCAGCTAATTTTCAGGGTGAGTTGCTTAAAACAATACGTAATGAGTTTGAGCATAATCTTTCTCAACAGATATATATGAGTAACAAAGCTTGGGAAGCTACAGTAAGAGCGAAGGAAGAAACCATAAAGATAATTAATGTAGCTTCTACAAAAATTAATGGTGAATCTGAAGCAATGGAATTGGCTCAAGCGATAATAGCTGTATGTTCACAATTAAGTGAAATGCCAACAAAATCAGCAGTCACTTTAATTAAAAAAGAGATAGGTAAAGAATTTTAAGATACAATAATGAAAGAACAGGAACGCAAACCGAAATTCTGTACAGATTCGGGAATTGAAATAAGAAGAGTATATTCAAAAGTAAATGTTGCTGATGAACAGCCAGGTGAATTTCCTTTTACACGTGGTGTTCAGGAAACGATGTATCGCAGTAAATTCTGGACAATGCGCCAATATGCAGGGTTTTCCACAGCCGAAGAATCAAATAAAAGGTACCATTACTTGTTGAATAACGGTACTACCGGCTTGTCGGTTGCTTTTGATTTACCTACACAAATTGGTTACGATAGCAGTCATGATTTTGCTGACGGTGAAGTAGGAAAAGCGGGAGTTGCAATAGATTCATTAAGAGATATAGAAATATTGTTTGATGGAATAAAGCTAGAAAACATCACTACTTCCATGACGATTAATTCAACAGCTTCCATTCTGTTGGCTATGTATATTGCGTTAGCGAAGAAACAGGGAGCAGATTTAAAAAAGATATCGGGCACTATTCAAAATGATATTTTAAAAGAGTATGCAGCACGCGGAACCTACATCTATCCTCCGAAGCCAAGCATGCGTATTATTACAGATATATTTGAATATTGCAGCAAAGAAGTTCCGAAGTGGAATACTATTTCAATATCGGGATATCATATACGGGAGGCTGGTTCTACCGCAGTTCAGGAATTGGCATTTACTCTGGCAAATGGAAAAGCCTACTTGAAAGCAGCCATTGACAAAGGGTTGGACATAAATGTATTTGCTAAGCGACTCTCTTTTTTCTTCAATGCACATAATAATCTGTTTGAGGAAGTAGCGAAGTTTCGTGCAGCAAGAAGGATGTGGGCAACCATAACTAAAGATTTGGGTGCTACCGACCCGCGAGCACAGATGTTGCGTTTTCATACACAGACAGGCGGCTCAACTTTAACTGCACAGCAGCCTCAAAATAATATACCGCGAGTTACCATTCAGGCGTTGTCAGCGGTATTGGGTGGTACTCAGAGTTTACATACTAACGGTTTTGATGAAGCAATAGCTCTGCCAACTGAAGAAGCAGCACGTATTGCATTGCGTACACAACAGATAATTGCTTATGAAAGTGGTGCTGCTGATACAGTTGACCCTTTGGCAGGTTCTTATTTTATTGAAACATTAACCAATGAGGTTGAAGCTGCTGCATGGGAGTACATCAATAAAATTGATGCTATGGGCGGCTCTGTATCTGCTATTGAACAAGGATATTTGCAAAATGAAATTGCCGCTTCAGCCTATAATTATCAGAAAGATATTCAAACTGGCGAGAAAGTAATTGTTGGGGTAAATAAATTTGCTGCCGAAGAAAAGTCGATTCAAGATGTGTTTTCTATTGATGATTCTATCCGTCAACTGCAAATAAATAAGATTAATAAGGTAAAAGCCGAGCGTGATAATGCAAAAGTAGCTTCCATTCTAAAAAAACTTGAAAAGGATGCTCGTGGCACCGTTAATTTGATGCCAACCATATTGGAAGCTGTTGAAAGCTATGCTACCCTTGGCGAAATAGCCGATGTAATGAGAGGCGTTTTTGGTGAATATGTAGGGTAATCCTGATTCTTTTTACTGACTTTGCCACCAAATCAATGAGGCTTAGTGTCATTTTTACTGATTTGAATCTATACTACCTTTTTTTGATAATTTTAACGGTTCTGTAAAGCCAATGTGCTTGTTGCACAACTGTGTAAAACTATCTAATAAAATAATGCAAAGCAATTATTAAAAGGAATAAAAAATAAAAATCTTTGCAGCATCAAAATAGACAAGAAAGAT
>CAIRRW010000392.1 GCA_903881065.1 uncultured Bacteroidota bacterium | reverse complement strand
TATCGTGCCTTTATTGAACCTAATGCTTTATCATTTTGGATGCCACCTTATGGGTTTTTAAGCGTAGTTCATGAAATGGATGCACGAATAGGCGGAAGTTTTAAAATGTCTTTTATCAATTTTTCATCAGGAAAAGAAAACTCATTTGCCGGAAAATTTTTGGATATAAAACCTAATGAATTTTTAAAGTACTCTGATAAATTTGACGACCCGAATATGCCAGGTGAAATGACTACTTCCGTTTGGTTCAAGAAAGTTATTTGCGGCACCGAAATTAAAATCATTCAAGAGGGCATTCCTTCGGTAATACCGCCAGAAATGTGTTATTTAGGCTGGCAGGATTCGTTGGAGAAATTATTGAAATTAGTAGAGCCGATAATACCGGATGCTTAATTTCATTAGCTTGTAAAAACCACTTAAAGCGTAGCCCCATGGCTACGCTTTTTTTATTGACACCTTGTATTCCTTGTTGTAAAATAGCGTTCCAGTCGAAATCAACTAATCTTATATCAGTACCTAGTGGTCATTATTTTTATTAATGTTACTTTTGTTCGCTTTTAATAAAAGAGATGTTTCGATTTTTTAAAATTCTATCAATTTCCTTCCTCTTCCTTCCTGCATTATTGGTTGCAGGAAATGGCGATACTGCGAAATATTTCAGAGCAAATGGCATTACGCATTATTTTTCGGCTACCGGTTTCGAATATGCTGATTCATCGAGTACCATTGATAATTCACTTACAGGATTTCAAAATTATCTTCCAAAATATAACTTAGGCAATGTAGGTTTGCCCATCTCCGATTTGTTTTATACGCAACCTCAAAACCAGTATGGCGTAGGATTTAATTACTGGAAAAACAATTGTCGCAACTATTTTTATACTCCCGAAAATCTTAAATTTTATAATACACGCTCTCCTTTCTCCGATTTGTTTTATGTAGCAGGTACCAAGAAGGAAGGTGTTTTTAAAATGACATTCTCCTACAACATAAAAAAGAATTGGAATGTTACCGTTAACTTTTCCCGTATAAGAAGCGAAGGAACATACGTACAACAAAAAACACTTGATAACTTTTTGGCTGTATCTTCCAATTATAAAAGCAAGAAAAACAGGTACTGGCTTTTGGCAAGTGTTATTTATAATAGTTGCAGGAATGGTGAAAATGGAGGCGTTAAAAATGATTCTACATTTGAAAATGCAGGAGTTGCCAACACACAAATTTCGAGCGTAGGCATGAATCTTTCTTTATCTAAACGCAGTGTAAAAAGTAAGAGTGCCACCATAAAACAGTATCTCAATTTCGGTAGAAAAAGTAATGATACCACAACATCAGGAAGTATAATACCCGGCAGTAGATTAGTGCTTACCTCTTCATTCGAGGATGAATCAATGATGTATGAAGATGATGCATTGACAGATGGATTTTACAGGAATTTTTATTATCGTTCCGATTCCATCAAAACATTTGATACCACCTATACTTATAAATTAGGAAATGAATTGGAATGGAAACGCGTTGACAATGGCTTGCACAGAGGCTTGCAAGATATGATTGGTTATAGTGCAGGTATAAAAGATGAGTTCGTAAAAATTAAACAGCGGGAGATTGATACAACTTTCAACAATATTATGGTGAATGCTGCACTATATAATACGTATTCCAATAATAAATTCTGGTGGAGATTAAGCGGCAAATATGTGCTGAGCGGGTATAACAGTGGCGATTATAATGCAAGTATTGTATTAAGAAAGAAACTTGCAGATAGCCTGCTGACAGTTACATTGAGTGGAAATATACAGTCCAGCGCTCCTGATTTTATTTACAACAGATATTTATCAAATAACTTTAAATGGAGCAACAACTTTGACAAAACACAGATGTGGCGCATTGGTGGCGATGCTGAAATAAAGAAATATAAATTTGATATTGGAGCAGATTTTAAAGTGTACAACAATGTTCTTTACTTTGATAATTATGCTTTAGCAAGAGAGTTTAAAGGACAGATACCATTGTTTACAGCTTTTGTAAAGAAGGACTTCAAACTGTTAAACTGGCATCTTAACAATACAATAATCTATCAATATGTTCCCGATTCAATGGTGATACGTGTGCCGACATTTGTTTTGAATCATTCATTGTATTATGAAAATGATTTATTCAAAGGTGCATTGCATTTGCAGATAGGAGCCGGTGTCAATTATTCTTCAGCATATTATGCAGATGCGTATATGCCTGCTACAGGTGAGTTTTATCTTCAGTCGGAAAAGAAATATGGCAATTATCCTTTTATAGATGTGTTTTTAAATGCCAGAATAAAAGCGGTACGGGTGTTTGTTAAGGTTGACCATGTAAACAGCGGTTTTATGGGCAACACCTATATGATTACTCCTCACTATCCAATGAACGACCGATTGTTTAAGTTTGGTATAAGCTGGAGATTTTGGGATTAAAATAATCATTAATTCCTTCTTCTCTCATACCGTTTATTAAGCACTTCTATACTTCTTAAAAAACCATACTTTTAATAAATCTGCAGTGATAATATAACCTGCAACAATCAATAACATAGCTCCCAAACTCTTAGCTGGTAATGGTACTAAGCCTATTTTTTCTGAAAAGAAAGGAAGATAGGGGAGGCCTAGTGTCAAAATTAAACCAACAATACTTAATATAAAAAGATATTTACCTGGCATACTTTTAAAGAAGTTTTTATGTGTTCTAATAATGAATAGAATAAACAATTCGGTTAGTATTGATTCAATAAACCATCCGGTTTGAAAAGCAGATTCTTTTACTTTCAATACATATAATAATACCAAAAAGGTGATAACATCAAAAATTGAACTGTGTATCCCGAATATCACCATATAATTTCTAATGAATTTCAGGTCCCATCTGCCCGGTCTGTCTAATTGCTCCTGATCAACATTATCAGAAGCAATAGTTAAATAAGGGAAATCGGTTATGAAATTTGTTAGTAGAATTTGTTTTGGAAGCATCGGTAAAAAGGGTAGTAATAATGATGCAATAGCAACACTAAACATATTCCCGAAAGTGGAACCGGTATTGATAAATATATATTTTAACGTATTGGAAAAAGTTTTTCTACCCTCTTTAATACCATCAACCAATACCATTAAATCTTTCTCCATCAATACAAAGTCGGCAGCTTCGCGTGCTACGTCTACAGCATTGGAAACGGAGATGCCTACATCGGCAGCATTTATTGCTGATACATCATTTATTCCGTCTCCCATATAAGCTACAGTATATGATTTTCTTAATGCCTGTATAATTCTTTCCTTTTGTTGTGGCTCTACTTCTGCAAATATATGTGTGTTGTTCACCAACTTTGCCAATGCTTCAGGGCTGGTATTAGTTAAATCCTGTCCGGTCATTATAACTGGGTTAACAACACCTATGCTTAAAGCAATTGATTTTGCTACGTTTTTGTTATCACCTGTAATGATTTTAAGGTCAACTTGTAATTTTTTAAGTTCACTGATTGTTTCTATAATACCAGTTTTAATAGGGTCCTGAAGTAAAATGAAACCTGCAAAAATCATTTCTGATTCATCCTCTTTTGAAATAGATGATGCTGTAATGTTTTTATAACAAATGCCAATTGCCCGCAACCCTTTTATTCCAAACTGTTCAAAATTATTTTGAATCTCTGATTGGTGTACATCAATGTTATCAACGCTTCCATCATTAAATCTGATTTTAGTACAGATGCTTATAATATTAATGAAGGCTCCTTTTGTAATTAATAATTTATCAGTATTAGTATCAATGGCAATGCTTAATCGTTTGCGAATAAAATCATATGGCACTTCTCCTATTTTCTCAGGAAGTATCTTTGTATCTATTATTAAACTCTTTAACGCATCGTCAATGGGGTTGCTGTAGCCAGTTTCAAATGAAGCGTTCCAGAAAGCTATCTCTTTTACAAATACATTTTCCTCCCCTAAGCCGGTAACTAATCCTGATACTTTGATGGCTCCTTCAGTAATGGTACCAGTTTTGTCGGTACATAATAAATTTACCTCGCCTAAATTTTGAATGGAAGGCAGTTTTTTTACAATTACTTTTTTTGCAAGCATTCGTTTTGCACCGGCACTCATAGCAATGGTTGTTATTGCAGGTAGCAATTCAGGAGCCATTCCTACTGCTAAAGCAAGGGCAAATAAGGCAGAGTCAATAACCTTTTTATGATTTAGTAAATTGACTACCAGAATAAAAACAGAAAGTATTAAAGTTATTTTCATCAGGAAGAAACCGAAATCTTTAATACCTTTTTCAAAGGTTGTTTCCACAGTAATAGAAGCACTTTGAGCAATATTTCCAAAGATAGTGTCAGTGCCAGTGTTTATTACCAACGCTTTTGCATTGCCACTAACAATGTTAGTGCCTTCCCAAAGGCAGTTTTTTCTCTTTGCAAGTTCTGTAAGTTCATCCAATTTTCCTGCTTCTTTCCTTACAGGAAAAGATTCTCCCGTTAAACTTGCTTCATTTTAATGTAATTCATTGGCTTCAATTATAAGGCAGTCGGCTGGTATCATGTCACCTGCTTTAAATAGAAGCACATCGCCTGCTACAATATTTGTTGAGATAATTTCCTGTTCTTTTCCGTCTCTCAAAACAGTAGTCTTTAGCGCAATCATTGATTGCAGTTTTTCAACCACTCTTCCTGCATTTCGCTCTTGAAAAAAACTAAGAAAGCCTGTAGATAGGACAATAAATAGGATAATAAATACATCAGATGTATCACCAAGAAAGGCTGATAAAATAACCGCTCCTATCAATAGCAACATCAGCGGGCTTTTAAACTGCCCAATAAAAAGCAATACATCCTTTTCAAAACGAGATTTACTTCTTCTTACATTTCCTGATTGTTTCAAAATGTCATCAGCTGCTGCCTGTATAAGCCCTTTATCAGAGCAGTTTAGTTTTTGAAACCAATAATTGGAATCATATTGCCAGAAATTATTAGGTGAGGTTATTGGCATAAGATGAAATTATTTTAGATAAATGAAATCTTTATGCATTCATAAAGACAATTATTATTTTTATGTGGAGTAAAATTAGGCAAACATTCTACTATTTGCCATTTATATTTACAAGATAATTATTGAACAGGTAATGTTAAATCTTTTATCAACCGTAATATAAATTCGAGTTGTTGCTCTCGGGTAAGGTCTGAATTATCTAACACGATAGCATCCTTAGCTTGTACCAATGGATTTTCTTTTCGGTGAGTATCATCATAATCCCTGCTTAGTAAATTAGCTTTTATCTCATTATATGAAACATGCTGACCTTTAGAGGAAAGTTCATCATATCTGCGTTGAGTGCGAATATCAGTATCAGCAGTCATAAAAATTTTAAGTTCTGCATCAGGAAATACTTTTGAACCGATGTCTCTACCATCAGAAACTATTCCTTTATTTTTTCCTAGTTCACGCTGCAAAGCCACCATTTTGACACGCACTTCGTGAATTGTACTTATTTTACTTACGTTATCCGAAACATTCATCATCCGTATTTCTTTCTCCACATTCTCCTCATTTAAAAATGTATCTGAAGCTTTTGTATGGGGATTAAATTCAAAACGAAGATTGATTTCAGGTAATATTTTAATAATTTCTTCTTTAATAAAACTGCCGTCTTTAATTAACCCTTTTCTTAAAGCATAAAGTGTAACACATCGGTACATTGACCCTGAATCGAGATAAGCATAACCGAGATGAGCTGCTAAAGCCTTTGCCAAAGTGCTTTTTCCACAGGAAGAATAACCATCTATTGCAATAGTAATTTTCGACATATTAATCAATTGGCAGAAACAAATCGTTTAGAATAAAAACTACTGATATCAAAGCTTAATGAAATGTTATTAGTAGAACCAGCCAAATGATACATCGCTCTGCCATAACTTAAATGGAATTTGTACACTCTGAAACCGAAACCAAAAGAGAAACCATCAGCACCTCTCTTTTCTGCTATTTTTAATTCCTGACGAACACGATAGTTGTATCCAAAACGAAGGAAAATATTTTTAGTGATAATAAATTCACCTCCAACCACAACATGCCGCATCAATTTATCGCCAAAAGCTTTATACTTGTTTTGTGTTATGGTAACTCCTGTTAATGGATCTACTGTAATGTTTGCAGGGTCAACATAGGTTAAATCCCATCGTTGAAGATTTTCATATATAATTGAAATTCGTAATGGAACATGTTTTGGTTTCTTCGAAATACCTATCTGCATTTCAAATGGAAGCTTTTCTTTATTTCCTGGATCATAAGCTTTCCATTGTTCACCCATATTTTTAATAACATATGCAATAGCAAAGTTGGATTGTGGTCGAACATAGGTTGCTCCAATATCTACTGCCGACCCCCATGACGAGTATGTATCAAGATGAGAGTAGATTGTTTTAACAGTAGCGCCTACAGTCAAATTCGAGTCGAGTATTGAACGTTCATAAGCTACATTAAAACTCATATCCTGTGAATAAAAATAGCCATCTGTATTGCCAATTTCATCGGCACGGGTAAACTTCCCATAATCTACATAATGAACACCTGCACTGAAATTTCCAATTTTATTAACATGTTTTGCATAGGCAGCATATCCATATTTAATTCCTCCGAAATAGTTAATATAACTTAGTGCAACATTATTATCCATGGAGTCGGTGAGTAATGATGGATTCGTAAGAGAAACATTCAAGTCATTATCCTTTACGGAGATTAAGTTGCCACCTAATGCTGTTACTCTGGCCGAAATGGGGAGATTGAGAAATTTGTAAGTGCCGTAGCCCCCTGTTTGACCAAGAGCCGAAATGCTTACTAAAAACATTATATAAATAATAACCGTTCTTCTCATATTAATCCTTGCAAAGTAAATAAAATAATCCTTCTAAGAAACGTATATTTATTAATATTATTGCTAAAAGTTAAATAAAAGTATAATTTTGCTTGACCATCAAATTAAAGAGAATTATGAAAAATAGTAACGACGAACACGTTGGAGGTGCATTTATTTATTCTGAAAATCCAGAGGAGCTTGCATTGTGGTATAAAAAATATTTATGTATCGACTATAATATCGCTACTGCTGGCGGAGCTTCCGTTGCATCCTTCTATTACAGAAATGATGAAAACGCTAAAAGACCACTTTTTGCTTGGGCTATTATTAAAAGCAAATATCGAACAAAGGACGAGCAGGATTCTTATATGATTAACTATAAAGTTAATGATTTGAATAAGATGATCGAACATTTAAAATCTCTAGGAATAACTATTACTGATATTAAATCTAATAAAAAAGGAATTTTCACTAGAATATTTGATCCTGAAGGAAATTATATTCAAATTTGGGAAGCAAATAAATAGAGTTCCTTTAGTTTCTATTTATTCTGTAGTCAATAATATTGGTGAATAGTTAGATTGTCTTAAATAAAATCCAATTCGAATATTGTGCATCCTTCGCTGCGACTTAAGCCAAACGTAACAATTAAATTCCTATATCTAATTAGGAAACGAAAGTTAAATAAAGTTCCCACTGGAAACTGCATTGTCATTAAATAAGTTTCTATCGACAATTATTCTATTTCTCAAATAGTTTAAAGAATACCCTATTAGTGTTATCAATATTAAATTTTATACTTCTTAAATAAGAGAATTAATGTTGAGTAATAAAAGTTAGTAGAGCATTTGAATAACTGCTAAACCCCCATGTTGTTTCAATTGTACTATGTTCGGCATTCGGAATTTTATGCGCCTCTTTATAGGTTCCTTGGTAATTATCAAACACTAACTGCCCGTTTGTTGTTATCTGAAGAAACGAATCGGCAATGCCATGTGTCCAAAAAAACGGTTGCTGCACATTTTTTATTTCTTCAGCATTATCTATTTTTAAGGTAGAAAAAAAACTCCCTGGCATTGCCACTCCTGTTGCATCCTGTTCTAAAGTTTCTGCATTTGCAAAGGGAGCTTCCAAAATTAATTTTGAAGGAGTCATACTTTTAGGTTCTGCAGTTAGTTTGGTTGCTGGTGCCGTGCCTAAGCTGAAACCATACATGACCAATCTGTTATTTGTTAGTCCTTTATCAGATAACCACTTTAATCCTGCATCGACATCTGCATATAGTCCATCTTCAGTTGCTTTCCCCTGCGACATTCCATAGCTTCTATAATCAATCATTAATACTCCGAATCTGTTTTTACTTCCTGTATTTGCCAATAATTTGGCACGTTGCCAGTAAAAATCCATATTATCCCTGTTTCCATGGCAGTACATGATTACAGTATCGGTAGAAATTCTAGAAATATTTCCAATATATATTGCATAAATCTCTGTACTCGATGATTCATCAGAGGATTGAGAAGGAAGTGTGAAAACATGAACTAAACTATCTGGTATATGGTAGGAATAGTCCAACGTGAAGTCAACTTTTCCTGAATAATTATCCAGCATATACTGTGATGTTTTAGTCTGATTGTATAGCAAACTATCCAAGTTAAAACAGCTTGATAGTGTACATAAAGATAATAATAAAATAGTTGTTTTTTTCATTGCTAAATTTTATTTAAATCTTCTGGTTACACCAAAATACATTCCGAAGGCACCTTTGGTTTTAAAAGGCGTTTTATAATCAACAATTATATTTTCATTTGATAAATTTGGAGCAATTACTTTTGCTTCCAAATTAAAATTCCATTTTTTAGTTGTAAAAGTGTGTCCCGCCAAAGGCATAAAAATAATATGATTCGGCTGCGGCTCACCCAGAGTTCTTGTTTTAGATAATTCAAACCCGTTGCTTATCCCAATATAGAAGTAGTTTTTTCTTTTGCCATATTCCCAAAAAGCATTCAAATCTAGTTGAGGATAAAATTTATATGATTCTTTGTTTCTGTAAATACAATTTAATTGTGGAGTAATGCTTATGGCTGG
>CAIRRW010000391.1 GCA_903881065.1 uncultured Bacteroidota bacterium | reverse complement strand
GGTTATATAATTTATGGCTCATCCTGTATGCTTGTATATACTACAGGTAAAGGCGTTAATGGTTTTACACTTGACCCGTCAATTGGTGAATTTTGTTTATCGCATCCTAATATGCAAACGCCAAAAGTTGCTAAAACATATTCTATTAATGAAGGGAATTATGTTCATTTCCCAGAAGGAGTAAAAAAATATATTAAATATTGTCAGGAAGAAGACGATGCTACAAACCGTCCGTATTCATCTCGTTATATAGGTTCCGGGGTTGCCGATATTCATAGAAATTTAATTACCGGTGGTATTTATATTTATCCAACTACTTCAAAATCTCCTAAAGGGAAACTTCGCTTGTTATACGAATGTAATCCGCTAGCTTTTATTGTTGAGCAAGCCGGAGGAAAAGCAATGGATGGAACAAAAAGGATTTTGGATTTGGAGATGAAAGAACTTCACCAGCGTACACCTTTGTTTCTAGGTTCTGCCGATATGGTTGATTTGGCCTGCGAATACATGAAAAAACACTCTGCATCTAAAGCAGAAAAATAAAATTTAAAACGTATTTACTACTATCGTTTAGCGTTTATATTAGCTAAGAGTCAATTCTATTTATGGATAAAATTCGCTTTAGCTTTTGGTCCGTTTTCCTTGAAATTATTCAAACCTATTTTCATATCTTCTGTAAGCAGACATTCTCCGAACATACGCGATTCCAACTCAAGTCCTTCATGTAAATTCAAACGAGAACCTTCGTAAATTGCTTTCACTAGTATATCATCTATTTTTTTGCTAAGATGCCCTAATTCCAATGGTTTTGGATTGCCATTTTTTGCAATTCCATCCTTTGAAACGTTTGATAATTTAACTTCTCCCGAAACAATCTGGTTGGCTAATTTTACTGCTTCGTCAATTAAATCACCTTCCACTTCTTTGTAAACCAATCCAATTTCTGCGGCTTCTTTTGAAGAAACATTTCTTGCAGTACGAAGAATATCAGCAGCTTTTTCAACGCCAACAATACGCGGTAAACGTTGAGTGCCGCCTGCTCCAGGAATAAATCCTAAATTAACTTCCGGCTGACAAGCCAAAACCGACAATCCTTTTTTACAGATTCGGGAAGTGCATGACATTGCCAATTCGTTTCCACCACCAAATGCAAAACCATTCATAGCACATACCACAGGTTTGGAATAACTTTCAACATAATTTAAAACCGACTGAAATGTATGTGAATTGTTATATCCTTCTTCAGGAGTTTTAAGTGATGCAAGCATATTCAAATCGGCTCCAGAAACAAATGCTTTTGTACCAAAACCAGTGATAACAATTGCTTTAACAGAGTTATCATTCTTCACGCTTTCCATTGCATTTTTAATTTGTTCGAGCACTTCAAGATTTAAAGCATTCAAAACTTTCGGACGTCGGATAGTAATCACAAAAACATCATCACGTTTTGCAGTAACTATATCACGCAATTTCCAACCTCCTTCAATTTTTGCATTGTGTAATACTTTTGGAAAAGGGAAAGAAGAATGAACAGTACAAAAGCTTTTTACCAAATCATATGCTTTATTGATACCAATCTTATTCATGAATGTGAAAGGTGATTTAATTACCAACGACATTTCACAAGCCATGTTCAAATCATTTATATCAACAATTCCTATGTCGTAAATGTAAGAAGCCAGAGCAAAAAATGCTCCCTGAAATTCTTTTACCAGTTTCTCTTCCTTTTCTGGAGACAGCTCTACCTTCTCCCCTCTTTGTGCTGTGTTCCAAGCCTCCTTTTTAGTATTTTTCTCATGAAGTATCTTTGGAGTATGAAACCAAGGCATAACTAATTTATTCATTTCATCCAAACCATGAGCAGTAATAGGATTTCCACCAGTAAGATTCAATGCTGTAAACGGTCCAACACCTAAGCCCAAAGCTTTTACTGCTGCAGCGTCTATTTCCTTTTCATTGCCCCAGCCTTTTTCGAGACACATAATGGCCGTCTGACAGATACCTTCAAAAATAGGGTCTATTGCATAACCATATGAACTTTTTACAACAATTGGAACTTTTCCAATTGCTTCATAAAACGCTTGAAGTAGCTTCACCTGATTGGCATCTGTATCCTTTCCAGGAACTAATTCCACCACAGGATTAATCTCCGCAGGAAAAAAATAATGTGCGACCAACGCGCGCGATTTATTTTTGATATTGCGGAATATCACTTCCGGCTGCATATGAGATGAGTTGGAAAGATAGATACAACTATCATCGGTCATTTGCTCCACTTGACGGAAAATCTTATCCTTGATATTTTCGTCTTCAGTAGCTGCTTCTATAACTAATTGCGAACCACGAACGTTTTCATAATCAGCGGAAAAAACTAATGCCTTTTTTATTTTCTCAGCCTGTTCTGGTTTGAAAGCTCCTGTTTCCAAACCTTTATTTATTTTTTTATGAGCCTTGGCTTCTGCTTTTTCCAAGGCCTGTGGCGAAATATCAATAATATTAACCATTACTCCAAAAGGAGAAAGAGATTTTGCAAAATGAAGTGCAATGTCTGGTCCAATTTGACCTGCTCCGATAACGGAGATTTTTGTGATGTTTAGGTTTTTGAAATTATAAGCCATGATATTTTAATTTTGAGGCATAAAAGTATTTTGAATTACCAATTTAAAATATGATAAGTGTCATATGGTTTAAGATGTAAAGATAATTCAACAAGTCAATAATCATTATCTAGAAAATTGGATTTATCATAAATAAATAATACACATCCTATTATTAAAAGCAAATCGCCCTGTTCAAAATTTAGAACAAGGCGATTATTATTTATCCTTTTAATTATTATTCAACAACAATAACTAAATATTTTGATGCACTCCAGAAATCTTCTGCATTGAGTATAGTAAGCTTTTCGGCTTTACCATCAGCGCCTTCAATTTTGTATGAACTGCTAGGATGTGTTGTAATTAGTTTTGCTTTTTTCGCTCCCAAAACTATTGTACTAGTGGTGGTAATGTCAACTTTGGTAAAGTACTCTTTATTAAAGTCAGATTTTAATTTCTGATTTTTACCCATTCCGATAAAGCCACCATCTTTTGTCAAGACATTATTCTTTATCAATTCTTTTGAAGTACCAAAAGCATAATATGCGGTATTTAACTTTTCTGTTTTTACTGCTGATTCCTGTTTTGCTTCGGTATAATTGGTATTCAGAGAAGTCATTGCCACATTTAATTGTTCCAACTGAGTTTTTAAATCAGCAATCTGAACATCTTTTGCATCAATTTCAGCAGTCAAACGAGTAATGAATTTCTCAAGTACTTCATTCTTTTTATTAGAGTCTTTAAGTTTAGCCTTCATCGAAGCAAGTTGCTGTTTGTTTCTATTCATGATGTCGTACATTGACTGAATATCATCAACAATCTGCTGCTCTTTTGTTTTACGAGTTTCAGCATCTTTGCTGTTTGTAGACACCATTTTTTCCTTTGCTTTTATCTCATCCAAGTTATCTTGTATGGTATTAAACCCGCGTATAAACGATTGAATACTTGAATCCTGATCATGAATACGAACTGCCTGACCACCTGAAACTGCTCTCAAACTGTCTTCTGAAGATAATTCTCCGTCCTTTTTACCACCTCCGCAACCGAATGCAAATGGCACTAACAATAATAAATAAAGTAATTTTTTCATTTTGATTTTTGTATTTGTTTTTAAAATTTCGGCAAAGATAAGGTAAAAAACACTAAGCAACAGATTATAAACACTGATTATGAACTGATAAGACAGCATTAATCTCCGGAGCCAACATCAACAGTAGCCGTACTTCCATTAAGAATAGGCAACACATCTTTTATGGAATACGCCATTCTGTTGTCTTTATTTGATAAAATGATTATTGTAGTCTGGTCACTTAATCTGCGGAAGAATTCGCTGTTGTACCCATGCCACCATCCATTATGATAAACTATTTTGGGATTTTTTCCATCATCCAACATTCTCCAACCGTAGCCATAATTCCGTTTCCCTTTATGTTCATTGCTATAACCAGTGAAGCATTGGTCAATTGTCGCTTTCTTTAAAATCTTTTCAGAATACAATGCCTGATCCCATTTAAACATATCATCAATAGTTGAATAAATTCCTTTATCTCCTACCACATCATCAGCAAATACAACGGTCTGCAAACGCCCCGATCCGTCATGACCGGTAGTAACATTTTTATGTTCCGAATCCGATTTTGGATCATGTACCCATGTATCATTCATTCCAAGCGGTTGAAAAATATTCTTTTTCATAAACTCTGCAAAGCTCATTCCCGATGCCTTTTCAACAATCAGTGGCAGTAAAGCATAATTGGTATTGCAGTATTCAAACTTCTTTCCGGGAACATAATACATCGGAGGTTTTTTCTCCGTCAATAGTTCCAGCATTGAATTATTATTGAAAGGAGCACCATTATAAAGATTGGGCTTTTCACAAAATGGTTCGCAGTCGTAAACGTAATTACTCAAGCCTGAACGATGTGTCAACAGCATTTGTATGGTAATATGATGGTATGGAAACTTAGGAAGATATTGCTGAACACTATCCGTAAGCTTTAATTTCCCTTGCTCGACTAAAAGCATTATAGCTGCAGCTGTAAGAGGTTTTGAGCTGGATGACAACTGAAATACTGAATTCTCTTTCAGCGGTTCTTTCGTTTTAATATTGGCAAAACCAAATACATTTTTATAAATGATTTGCCCTCGCTGTGCTATCAAAACACACCCATTAAGTCCTTTGTGTTTTGCTTCATCTTTAAATACAACATCTAATAGTTTAGCTTTTTCATCAGCATGTATTTCCTTTAATATTTTATTTATGCTATCCTGATTAATTTTAGGAGTAACATCCTTAACAACAGGAGCAGCAATAGTTTTAACTGATGTAGCTGAGCCCTGATTACAACTATTTATCAGAAATAATAAACCAACTATTATAAATAAACCAAATGTTTTATATGCTACCTTCCAAAAACCCATACTCAAATTAATAACCCTAATTAATATTATCTACGTTTCTCAACTGCAATTTCTACATGTAAAGGTCGTCCTTTTATTTCCTTGCCATGCAAAGCATCAATTGCTTTATACGCTTCTGTTTTGGTACCCATCTCCAGAAAAGCAAACCCTTTTGATTCCCATGTTATGGTATCATAAATAATTTTTGTTGATACCACTTCACCGAATTGAGCAAACAGGCTTTCCAGTTGCACTTCGTTAATATCTCTGTCCAGATTTTTTACAAATAATTTCATATTCTTTTTGTTACAGAACCCTATTTTCAATGATTTTATCAAAAGTAATAATAAGAATCATAAAAAGCGATGTTCTTTTAAATTACCACTGTTAAATTTCTACAAATATATTTCTTTAAATCTTTTTTATTTAACTTTGCTTAATAATTTATCAAGAATGAAAAAGTTAATAACATCTTCCCTGCTCTTGTTTTGCGGCACACTATTATTTGCACAAACAAATACTAATGATGATTATTATGAAACATCAAAACCAAAAGTTTCCATTCAGGATAGAGTAACTACATCCATTGAAATGGGTGCCGGTGTTAGTGTTTTCAATAAATCTACATCAGGATTTACTACTTATGTTGCTCCGAAAATAGGGTATCAGTTAACCCCTAAATTCAAATTAAATGTAGGATTGATGCACTATACCATTACAGGAAATACATTGATGCCATTGAATTATAACGAAGGACTTTTTAATGCAAGCAACAATTCGATAACCGGTAATCTTGTATTTGTTGGCGGCGAATATCAATTGAATAAAAGATTGATTGCTTCAGGTGCAGTGATGGCTGATGTAAATTCTTTATCCAATAATAAAATCAGCTCGAAAGCTGCCCAAATAGGGTTGGAATATAAGGTTAACGAACACAGTTCAATTAAAGTTTCGGCTACTGTTGGGCAGGGACAAGGTAATTATTACAACAACAGTAACAATCAAAGTCTGTTTCCGTTTACCGAAAGTAATATGTTTGGTACCGGAGTTTCAAATATAGGAAACACTCCTGTTATCAGATAGTACAAGGGTTACGACTCTTCTTCGAAATAAATTTTATAAAACTTTCTTCCATCTTTTTCCACCCCTTGTTCTATTAATTCGCGATTTCCGTGAATATAAATATGGAAATTTTTATCTAGCTTAAGAACAGATTTAAACACACGGGCTTGCTTTTTAACTGCCTGTGCCGAAATATCAAAGTTATCATCTAGTTCTATTTCATTTTCTTCGCGGTATATTTCATCGAAATTCTGAAATGATTTAATCATGTTTTTATCCTGAAAAACTTCCTTCTCAAAATCATCTTTATCAAATGTTTCATGCGATTTAAAATATTCGACTGAACGGTTCAGCAAATCAATTTTCTCCGCTTTTGTTACATCAAACTCTTCCGAAAGCTGCTGTGTAACAAAGTTTTTGGTGATGTTCAGAAATTCCTTTGTATAATGATAATCATCGCTGCACGGTTTTAACTGTAGAAAAGAATCTTTCCAATACTGCGCATCTCCTGCTTTGTTCGATTTATCAATGGTGCAAACTTTATACCCTTTATCACGGTCGGTATTAAATATCAAACAGCCTTTATCCAGCTTTTCAATATTTATTCCATCTTCGTAATGCAATGCAAAGTTGTCGGAAGCAGCATCCACCTTCAAAAAGTCCTGTCTGTTTTCCGATTTAAAAATTCCTATTGCATCGGTTATTTCATCAACCACATTTATATTTGAGAAATAAGCAACAAACAAATCACCCGATTTTATTTGCGGATGTGTTGACAATTCAAACAAATGCTTGGCAATATTTATGGTGTTGGCATGAAATAGTTTCGGACTATCGAACACCTGCGAAGCGAATGTATAAAGAGGATTAAGCTCGAAGTTTTCATTTGTAAATGTAAAATTATAAAACTCGGGAGTGGTGAACGGGTGTAAAAAGAATTTCTTCAACAGGTTATGCAGCTTATCATCCGAAGCATCAAGCAACGTTTTTGATAATTTTAACAGTTCGCCATTGGTTTTATTTCCTACCTGATGAACAGAAATTTTTTGTATGGATGTATGAGAATAATCGAGCATGATTTTTTTATTTAAACGTGTAAATGTAAACTAAAATTGGTTCATTGGTTTATTAGTTTACTTGTTTATTGGTCTGAGTGAAATAAAGAAGTCCCAAAGCAATTTGGGACTTCTTTTGATTTGAAATTTCTCCTTATATAATAATAGTATTAAATGGTTCGCCATCTTCGCCTTTTTCATTGGTAGGGCTTAGGTAATAAGCAATCATCCAAAACTGCTTGCCTACATCAGCAAGGGTAAAAAGATGCTGGAACATTGATTTCTTTTCCGGTATTTGATTTACATAATCAGTTGGCAATGGCACCATCCCCACAGGCATTATTGCTATTTTATAACCAATGGAGCCTGCTCCCGCCGGTTTTGTTTTTTTGCTAAGAAATTCAGGGTCATAAACAAATAAATCAATTGCTAACGGCGATTTTCCATTACTTGTTACGTTTGGTTTCACCTTGGTAACGGGTATTTTACTCTTGCGTGCAGATTCAATTGGAATATTCAAATACTTGCGGTCGGTGGCAGTTAATTTTATTAGCGCATTGTTTTTAATCGTCATTCGTATTGTTTCAACAAATGGGGCACATGTATTAAGTTGTCCATTCATATCCGAAATGCTGATATCATTATTAGTGAGCGGGTCGGTATAAAGCAGAAAGGCGCCCAACCAATTCGTCCAATGGTCATTTAATGCTTTTATCAAATCGATTGATACACCAAGGGCGGCACCAAATTTTGTAACATAGCTATTAAAAGCCTGAAAAAAGAAATGATAAATTAAAATTTTAATTGAAAGTTTCATGTGTTTTTTTGTTTTTAAGTGTTTAATTATTAATGATGTAATTTATTGGTACTAAAAGATATTTGCTGTTTTAAAAAGTGATAAAAGCCATTTTGCGGTTTTGTGATGATTTCATAAACATTATCAATGATTTCATAAAAAAGATGAAAGATTTTTGAAAAACTTTCAATGATTTTCACATAATGATGAATGATTTCCTAAAAGCTATTAATGTTTTACAATAAAACATTAATGTTTTTTAGAAAACTTACAATGATTTCCAGAAAAATATCAATAGTTTTCTGAAACCTTTCAATGATTTTCTGAAAATCATTGATCTTTTCAACAAAATTTGCAAAGAACCGCTTTTTACCCTTTTAAAACGTATTTCTTCTTTTCAGGAATAATGAAATCTACTTCAATGAACGTTACTCTTACTTTTAAATGTTCGGAAAAGTTTTCCCTTTAGTCTTTAATTTCTCGATAGATAAATTTAAGGATGTAGATATTATAGAGTTTTTACTTCTATTATTACTAAAGGCTTTGGATAAATCCGAGGCGAAGATATACTAATGCAAACTGATAACCCGAATAATAAGTACAATAGTTGATAAGTAAACAAGGCTTAATAATTGGCACGATTTTATTTTTTTCTACCTCTTCCTGTTCGCCCTCCTCTTCATGCTTTTGAAAATATTCGTCGATAGGAGAGGGAGAGATTTGAAATAAAGTTATACAATGAGATAAGGTGTAAAGAAATGTTTTTTGAAGGGAAATTGGTTAGCTTTGTTGTGAACGTTGAAATAAGCATTGGAGACAAGGAAGCAAACCAACGAAAGGAACAAGATTTATAATTGAAATTTAAAACCGCAAAATAAAATGTTCTTTATTTTGTTCCTTACGAAAGAAAACAATGCCCATAAAAAACAAATCAATAGTAACGGTTACCTTGTCATTGCTTTTAATTTCCTGCCAGGCTTCTTTCATTTCTGCTGACCAATATATATCATCAAAAACAAATACACTGCCTTCATTTATTTTCTTCAAACATTGATTGAAATAGTTTAAAGTAGCTGCTTTGCGATGATTGCCATCAAAAAAAAACAAAATCGATTGGTTTTGTTTTCTCAATTATGTCAGGCAATAATGTATCGAAATTTCCAACCATCATTTGCACATTAGTAAAGTTTAACTCGGAGTGATTTCGCTTAGCAATAGCTGCAATTTCGGGGCAGCCTTCAATGGTAATAAAATTTGATTTGCTATTTGCTTTGGCAATATAAGCAGCAGTAATGCCCAACGAAGTACCTAATTCCAATACAGTTTCGGGTTGAAAATGATTCGCCAGCCGAAATAATAATTGTGAATACTTGGCAGGTTTTACAGAATAGTGGAGCAGCTGTTTTACTGTACGCGTACTGCTTCCCGATTTATGCGAACCTGCTCCCAAATCAATACAGCTAACTGTTTCAGTGGAATGTTTTAACTTCTCGCGCAGCAATTCTATTTCTTTATAAACATAATAATCCGTTTTATTGTAGATAACAGTAGTGAGCAAATCATACACAAACGGCGAATGTACTCCGTGTTCGTTCGTAGATTTAAAAAGATAGACGAAGTAATTATATATTAAAAATAACTTTTTCACTCTGCGAAAGTAAGTCTAAATAACTAAACGGTTAACAAAAAACTATTTGTAGTTTTGTAACAACTTAATTAATTCACTATTTCTGTAATTCAAGAAATCAATAATTATAATATGTCGGTACATAAAAAAGAAGTAAAAAAAGTAACTACGCATGTGTTGCTTGAAATGAAACGGATGGGGCAGAAAATATCCATGCTTACTGCGTATGATTACACGATGGCAAAGATAGTGGATGCCGCAGGTATTGATGTAATATTAGTTGGCGATTCGGCTTCCAATGTAATGGCAGGGCACGAAACCACTTTGCCTATTACCCTCGACCAAATGATATATCATGCTTCATCGGTGGTTCGTGCCGTTGATCGTGCACTTATTGTAGTTGATTTACCGTTCGGTTCTTATCAGGGAAATTCAAAAGAAGCATTGTATTCGTCCATAAAAATAATGAAGGAAAGTGGTGCTCATGCTGTGAAACTGGAAGGAGGAAAGGAAGTGAAGGAATCAATAGAACGTATATTAACTGCAGGTATCCCTGTGATGGGACACCTTGGATTAACACCTCAAAGTATTTATAAATTCGGAACATATAACGTGAGAGCGATTGAAGAAGCGGAGGCTGACAGATTGATAGAAGATGCTAAATTGCTGGAAAAGACGGGATGTTTCGCTATTGTATTGGAAAAAATTCCTGCTAAACTTGCCGAACGTGTTGCTAAGGAAATTGAAATTCCGGTGATAGGTATAGGTGCTGGTGGTGGCGTTGATGGTCAGGTACTTGTTTTCCACGACATGGTTGGTTTGAATAATGAATTTAATCCACGCTTTTTAAGGAGATATTTAAATCTATATGAAACAATAAAAGAAGCGGTGGGCAATTATATAAAGGACGTTAAGTCGAGTGATTTCCCAAATGCTAACGAGCAATACTGATGTACGATTTAGAGATATTGTACGAAGACAATCATATTATTGCTGTAAATAAAAAAACTTCTGACATTGTACAGGGCGATAAAACAGGTGATACTCCACTTAGTGATTTCGTAAAAGTATATTTAAAACAAAAGTACAACAAGCCTGGCGAAGTATTTGTTGGAACTGTTCATCGCATCGACAGACCTGTAAGCGGAATAGTATTATTTGCCAAAACAAGTAAGGCACTTTCCCGATTGAATGCAATGTTCCAGACAAAAGAAATTCAGAAAACTTATTGGGCAGTTGTAAAAAATAAACCTAAAAATGAGAGCGGAAAACTTATTCATTATCTTAGGAAGAACGAAGCAAAAAATATGTCGAAAGCTTATGAAAGGGAAACTCCCGGCGCATTGCGTTCCGAATTGGATTATGAATTAATTTGTAGTTCTGATAATTATTATTTACTCGAAATAAAACCTTTGACAGGTCGTCATCATCAAATAAGAGTGCAACTTTCAGCAATGGGTTGCCCAATAAAAGGAGATTTGAAATATGGTTTCGACAGAAGTAATAAAGATGCTTCGATACATCTGCATGCCCGCAAAATTGAGTTTATTCATCCTGTGAAGAAAGAGCCGATGGTAATTGTTGCTCCGCCGCCCAATGAAGTTTTGTGGAATGAATTCGTGAAGAGAGTTGGTTAATCTTAAAGTATTCTTCTTAACTTTTTAATCTCTGAATTTCTTTTCTTTGTTTCCAAACGCCTTTCTTTAGCTGCTTTAGATGGCTTTGTAGGTTTACGCTTTTTCTTCACGACAAAACACTTACGCAGCATCTCATAGAATTTCTTTATCGTAATTTCTTTGTTACCAAGTTGATTCCTCTCTGTTTGAGAAACCACCTGCAGAATTCCTTCCTTAGTAATTTTCTTATTTAGTTTGATTAATATAACTTGCTTTTGTTCTTCAGTAAGTAATTCGGAATTTATAATATCAAAATCAAGTTCTACTTTTGTAGAAACTTTGTTTACATTTTGTCCTCCTGCCCCGCCGCTTCTACTGGTTTTAAATGTAAATTCAGAATCGAGAACAAGCAATGGTGTTTTCATAAAGCAAAATTACTCATTTATAAATTGCGAATGTTATTTCTGTACTTTTGGTTTTGAGAAATTCAATTTAGAAACATGAACAGATTACTAAATATATTCTTAATGCTTAATATTACAAGTGCTTGTTATGCACAGAATAATGATGTTCAGAACAAGATAAACTATTATAAAGAAAAAGCAGAAAAATATCTTGACAAACAGAAAGGATTGGAAGGTTATTATTCCATTGATAAAAGTGGGATAAAGGTATTTGCTTCATCGAAAGATAAATTAAGTAATAAGGTAGAATACTGTGTTAGTTGGGATTCCATTCAACAGATTAATAATCCATCCAAACCAAAACCCGAAAGCATAAAGAAATTAACTGGCTACCGAATTGCTATTGATGCAGGACATACAGCTGGAGATTTAGCATCCGGAAAAATAGAACAGAAACATTTAAAATTTAATGTTGCTGGGGCAGATGGTAAACTTGATTCGATCGAAATAGCGGAAGGTATTCTGACGTTTGCTACAGCAAAATTATTGAAGGAAAAACTGGAAGCAGAGGGGGCAGAAGTATTTATGACCCGCTCCTTTAATGGCTCAACAGCTTTTGGAATAACGTTTGAAAATTGGCTGAAATCATCTTACTTCAATGCAGTTGATAGTCTTAATAAAATTAGTGAAATAACTTTAGATAGGAAACAATGGCTATTGACAAAAGCAACTAAGCGAGATAAATTCAAGTTGGTATTTAAAGATATTGAACTTAAAAAGCGTGGTGAAATTATTAATAATTACCACCCTGATTTTACAATCATTATACATTACAATGTTGATGAAATGAATACAGGATGGGCGAAATCAAGCAACAAAGATTTTGATATGGCCTTTGTGGGTGGCGCATTTATGAAACATGATTTATTATCAAAAGAAAAACGATATGATTTTTTTAGACTATTAGTAAGTGATGATTTTGAAAAGTCTGTCTCTTTAAGTTCAGAGATGATAAAAAGTTTTGAGAACACATTAGTTGTTAAAACTGCATCAATAAATGATGCTAAATATTTGCGTGAAGGATGCTTACCGACAACTGAAAAGGGAGTGTTCTGCCGTAATCTTCAACTCACAAGGTTTGTTCATTCCCCTTTAGTATATGGCGAAACATTATATCAGGACAATGAGAGGGAATGTGTTTTGCTAAACCAGGAAAGGGACAAGACAAAGAACATACGGGTGCTGTAAGTCGCAGAGGCTTACTATCAGGGAGTATTAACTTATATAAAAAAATAAGACGCCCTGTATTTCTACAAGGCGTCTCATTTAATTTTTAAAAGAAATTATAAATATTCTATTCAAATATTAATTTCTTGCAGTAATTCTTTCCTTCAGAAGCTATCTTAATAAAGTAAATTCCTGTTGGCATGTTGTTTCTGTCTATCATGTATTTATCAGCCTTATAATTTTCAACGTTTACTATTCTGCGTCCTAAAGCATCATACAATTCAATATTTACAGATTTACCAGTAAATGCAGATAATTCAATTGTTGAATACGTATTTGCAGGGTTGGGATAAATATTGAAATCTACATTCTTAGATATTTCATTTACACCCAATGGCTGAGTATAGTTACAGTTAAGAGCAGTACCGCAAGTAAAATGCTCCAACCATGTACGTGAAATTGTTATTGTAGAATCGTAATATGCAGGTTTTGTCGTTTCTGGAACATGATCTTGTCCTAACCAAGTTTCCATACAATTAGGAATTCCTAAATGAGTAGCTCTCCGGTTAACCATTGAACTTCCGTATACCTTAATTAAAGGGAAAGTACCTGCCAAAAAGATTTCAGCATATCCATAGGGTACAGTATTGTCCATGTTGCCGTGGAAACTTAATACAGGAATATTACCAGTATGCATCATATTTGTATCAGCAATTGCTCCGCAAATATTTATAATTGCATTTACATTTGAAGGATATCCAGGGTTACCACTTAAGCCTTCTAGCCCACCATGTATACCGGGCTGTCCAGTGGTTGTTCCTACTGTAACACCTGTTGTATCAATATAATTAGGAAAATCACTTAATTGATTTAGGTAAGCAAGATGTAATGCAATAAATCCTCCAGCAGATACCCCAACAAAATAAATATGGTTAGTATCAATTCCATAGGTATTCCCTCCTACTCTAGCATTTTTACGGAAGTAACGAACAGCAGCCCTTCCATCGTGAGTAGCACGTATTACAGCTGCGCCAGCATCAGCAGAATCTGGTCCAGTCGCTAAATTTGAAATACCTAATCGGTATTCGATTGATGCTGTAACATAGCCCATTTCAGCAAAACTCTTTGCTAACGGAACTACATCAGTACCTGTTTTACTTCCTGCAATAAAACTTCCGCCATGTGCTATAATGACAAGTGGGCGATTAGTAGCTACATCGCCTACTGGTTTGTAAACATCAAGCTTTAGCGTATCTCCTGTTCCATCATACTTAACATTGTATCCGTATACAATATTTGAAGTAGGCGTTGGTGCTGGTTTAAAAACATAATCGTGAAAGCGATCGTTAGATCCACAAAGTGGAGAATATTGTGCGAAAGATTGTGCCAATGGAGCAATCATTAAGGTTACTCCGGCAATAATTTTGTAAAGTTTTTTCATTTCTAAAGGTTTTAAAGATTAATAATTTTTGATAAAGGTACGATTCTATTTTGATTGTTAAAGGTTTATACAATGTAAAAAAATTAAAAAACATATTCCAAACTTACTCCCGGCACCAAAGCTTTCTCTTTATATGTGCCTGTAAATTGCTTTTCGGTATTAGTATCTGTTCTTTTCAGTCCTTCTATATATAAGAAAGAAGCATCGACATGAAGGCGATTTGTAATCTTATAAGAGGCTCCAGCAGTGATGCCTATTTTATTTTCATCAGGAGTTTCAGGAGTTAGATATCCCGCATTCGCTGCTGTCATATCAAAATAACCACCCAAACGAACTGTCCAATTATCATTTAATTGATATTGTCCTCCAAGTCGGAAGATAAATGTATTATGATAACATCTTGGAGAATGAATATCTTTCAACTGGTCAGTATGGTCAGTAAA
The DNA here is from genome assembly GCA_903881065.1 of uncultured Bacteroidota bacterium. Lineage (GTDB taxonomy): Bacteria > Bacteroidota > Bacteroidia > 2-12-FULL-35-15 > 2-12-FULL-35-15 > 2-12-FULL-35-15. The sequence continues at coordinate 4,004 of CAIRRW010000391.1, read as the reverse complement.
AACAATATTTAATGAATCATAAGATTTCCAACCGATATAATTTATATCCAAGGCTAATTTCAGTTTGGTTGTTGCTATATAGCCTGCACCTAAAGTAAGTGTACTTGGCAATCCTAGTTGTGAGGAGAAAGTAGTGTTAGGAAAAAGATAACCTACTGATGAAGGCACGGTAAAATCTGCTGTACCGCCTGATATTTTCACATTTACCTGTGAACGGTAATCCAAGCCAAGTGAAAGCTTCTCGTTTACCTTATAATAAATGCCCGCATTAAAACCATATCCTGAAGCTTTCCCGTTCAAATTAGCTTCCCCATATTTTCCAGTGCTATCTTGCAAAGGGAGAGCTTCACGCAAACTAAAATTTCCGAAAGCATATACAAACCCCACACCTATACCTAACTTGTCAGTTACCTTAACAGAAACGGTAGGCTGGATAAAAAATGTTTTCAAATTTATTTCGCGAAGTAAAAACTGACCTTTCCAATCGTCAGGATATTGAACTATGCTGCCGAAAGGATTATAAATACCCAAGCCGAAATTCCATTTCCCCTTCTTATGAATCTTTAAAGTGGCATATAATGTAATTGGCGTACCGATATGATTAACAGTATGAGCTTCGTATCCACTTGCTTGATCTACAAAAGTAATGCGAGGAAAGATGAAACTACCCCCTGCAGAAACGCTAATTAACGAATCAAGCATGGACATAGCTCCAGGATTAAAAAAAACGCAAGCGTTATCAGTAAGAAGACCTGTCCCTGCATGCCCCATACCTGTTTGTTTCTGGCCTTGTAAATTCACTTGAAACCCTCCAGCGAAACAATGGGAAGTAACAAGCGCTGCAATAATTAATAGTTGTATTTGTTTTTTCATATTGCGAAAGTAATAGAAAAATTGCAACAATGAAAATTTATAATCATTTTTTGGTTTATACTTCTAATTTTTACTTAAGGTTGAGTCAAATTAAATAAAAAAGTCCCATTCAAAATATGAACGGGACTTCATTCTTCTAAAAACTTATGTCCAATGTATGTTGAAAAGAAATTCTTATACCTTTATTTCATCATCATTTTTATTTAAGAAATGATATTCCAAAAAGTTGTATGACGAAACCGCTTTTACCTTAAGCGTTTTACCGTATTTTTTACTCCACTGTCTGCGTAGCGAATTAAATATTCCTCTTGTTATAAATGCCTCCAGATATGGATGTACACATAATGTAACACCCGATTCATTTTGTTCTTTTACTATATATCTAACATTGTTTTCTATTTCGTCCATCAACAATATACTTGCCTGTATCTCCCCGCTGCCGCCACATGTAGGACATTTCTCTACAGTCACAATATTCATTTCAGGGCGCACACGCTGACGTGTAATCTGTATTATCCCGAATTTACTTGGAGGCAGAATATTATGCTTTGCCCTGTCCTTAGCCATTTCATCACGCATCCTTTCGTAAAGCATTTTACGATTATCAGCATTATGCAAGTCAATAAAATCAACAACTATAATACCGCCCATATCGCGCAATCGCAATTGGCGTGCTATTTCTACAGCTGCTTCCAGGTTTATTTCCAGTGCATTTGTTTCCTGATTGTTATCCGATTTTGCACGATTGCCGCTGTTCACGTCAATCACGTGCATCGCTTCAGTATGCTCCACTATCAAGTAACCGCCACTTTTCATGGTTACAGTTTTTCCAAACAGCGCTTTTATTTGTCTGTCAATCCCGAAGTTATCAAAGATAGGAACAGTCCCTTTATATAGTTTTAGTATTTTCTCTTTATCAGGCGCAATAGTTTGAAGATACGTTTTTGTTTCTTCATATAATATTGGGTCATTGATATGAATACTGTTAAAGCTTGCATTTAATAAATCACGAAGTATGGCAGACGTTCTGTCAATTTCACCAAGTACTTTTTGCGGCGGTTGTGCAGTTATTAATGCCTGATAACATTTTTCCCATTTCGCCACCAAATCATTCAAGTCAGCATCAAGGTCAGCTACCGATTTTCCTTCAGCAACAGTTCTTATAATAACTCCGAAATTTTTTGGCTTTATACTCGCAAGCAATCTTTTTAATCGCGTTTTCTCTTCGTTGGTTTTTATTTTTTGCGATACAGAAATCTTGTCCGAAAAAGGAATCAGAACAATATATCTTCCTGCCAGCGAAATTTCTGTTGTAATTCTCGGACCCTTTGTAGAAATCGGTTCCTTCGCTATCTGAATAAGAAGCTGTTGATTTGCATTTATTACAGTTCCTATTTTCCCGTCTTTCGGAATATCATTTTCCAGTTTAAAATACATCAGGTTCGATGTAGTTTGTTTTTCTGTCTGAGCAAGTTTTGTGTACTTGCTAAACGAGTTGGCTTGCGGACCTAAGTCCAGATAATGCAAGAATGCGTCTTTTTCGTATCCCACATCCACAAAGGCGGCATTCAATCCGGGCATCACTTTTTTTACCCGTCCAAGATATATGTCGCCTACCGAAAAATTATTGTTGCTCTTCTCACGATTAAGTTCTACTAATCGTTTATCATTCAATAAAGCAATAACAACTTCGGAGGGAGTGGAATCAATGATTAATTCGTTGTTCACTCTAAAATGTTTTAAATAAATACAATTATCCCATCTCTCGCTTTCGGAGCAGACGGATAAATTCTAATGTTTTTTTAACAGGGCTAATTCCGGAAATGTACCGGAACGAAGATAAACTTAAGTGCGTAAATAAACAGAATGGGAAATCCCATCCTGTTATAATAATGCTACAAACGCAATTAAAACTAACAGCTTATTCAGCTATTATTTTTTCTTATGTCTATTTTTCCTCAAACGTTTTTTACGTTTGTGAGTAGCCATTTTATGTCTTTTTCTTTTTTTACCGCTTGGCATAACTAATGGTTTTTAATTTGTTTTTAATTTATTTATATAATCTCTCGTTTCTTTCTTTACCGATTCGTCGTCCACCAACGAATAATATTTTTCAAGGCTCTCAATCGCTTTCGCTTTATCACCTTTTTGCTGATACGCATCCGATAGATGCAGATAAGCATCAATAAAATCAGGCTTCAGCACCAGCACCTTCTCAAACCTTCTTATTGCCCTGTCCCATTGTCCTGATTTCTCACTGAAAAAAGCGAAGTTCAATTGCAGATTCACATTATTCGAATCCGTTTTTTCCGCCTCTCTCAATAGTCCAATTCCTTTCATCGGTTCCGGACTACCTTCCACATAGCAAGCACCCAGATTAATCTTAGCCTCCATGTTTTTCGGATTCAGTTCCAGTGTTTTTTCATAACACTCAATCGCCTTCCCGTATATCAGCCCCTTGTCACCTTCAGCAGCCAGTCGTGCAGCACCAAAAAACCGGTTGCCCGCCTCATACCAGTTCTGCTCATTTGGCGAAGCCATCGCCGCCTGCTCAAAATAATAAGCAGCCACAGCAGGCTGTCGCAAAGTATCCCATTGATTAATGATATTCTCAAAAGCAGTCTTTTTATCCGGCGAACTTTTCACAGCTTCCTCCATCATCTCCACTTCTTTTTTCTGAGAAGCAGACAGCTTAGCTTTAGCATTTTCAATCAATGTCAATATCCCTGCACTATTCGGTGTCGAATGTTCCGACATTTTCGCCTCCTCCTTTTTAGGAATCGTAGTGTTGGCAAATAATAAAAGAACGATTAATACTATCGAGCCTGCAATTACTCCTATTTGTGTCTTAGTCACAGGCTTCATTTTTATTAAGATTTATATTCTCTTCTTTAGAGCAAATAACATAATTGATCTAAATCATTATTTTTTTATTTTTTTTACTGATTTCTTCATGTCTTTTGAAAACGTTTTTGCCGCCTTAAAGGTTGCAATATTATGAGCTGGAATAAGAACAGAAGTTTTAGCAGTAATATTTCTCCCTAATTTTTGTGCACGTCTTTTAACTACAAATGTTCCAAACCCTCTTAGATAAACATTTTCCCCATTTATCATAGAATCTTTTACTGTTT
>CAIRRW010000390.1 GCA_903881065.1 uncultured Bacteroidota bacterium | reverse complement strand
CTTATTTAAATATTTCATTTAAGACTGAGTTCATTCATTCATCATCCTAAACTATAAATCAAAGGAGAATTACTTCACCACTCCCCCACTCAATTTCAGCAATTGAGTTTCGGATATTTTGGCATTGTAACGTGCATCAGCCAGCTGATTGATGGAATCAATAAAACTCTGTTGTGCGGTTTGCAGTTGTATTGAATTGGTAGTTCCTACTCTGAAAAGCTCCAGCGCAATGTCCAGGTTTTCTTTTGCAAGTTTTTTATTATCCTCCTGCAGGGCAAGCACAGAAATATCGTCAGCATACTTTTTAAAAGCTTTTATTAAACTTAATTGCGTTTGTGTTTTTAAACTTTCATAAGCCAATGCCGAATTCTCCACATCCAATTTTTGATTCTTAATAAGATTAGCGGTATTAAAACCATTGAAGATAGTCCAGCTAGCAGTAAAGCCAACATTAAGTCCAAGGTTTTGATTCAGCAATATTAGCCCCGCCTGATTATCGGCACGGCTGAAAAGATAATTGGCATTCAGATTCAACTTAGGAAAATAATTGCCTCTAGTTTCCTTCACTATAGATTTATAATTATCAATATTCCGTTGAGCAAAAAGTAAATCTGTATTCTTTGCGGTGATGGAATTTTTTAAATCTTCGTATTTATAATCATTCATTAAAGGTATAGTGTCAAGCACGTCAAAGTCTTTATCCACAGGCAATATCAATAACTGATTAAGAGTTTCCTTTGCATCGGTAAGCAATGTGTTCTCACGAATCAATGATGCCTTCTGTGCATTCAAATCTACTTTTGCCTGCAGTAAATCAACTTTTGAAGCGGTACCTATATCAAATTTCCTTTGAGCAATTTTCAATCGTTCTTCCGAAACAACCATATTCTCCTTTAGCCCTTTAATCATCTGCTTTATCATAACTATTGAATAATAATTATTGATAAGCTTTACCAGCATGTTTTCTATCTGCACCTTAGTATTCAGCATTCCCATACTTTCCAGCACAGACAACTGTTCCTTGGTGGCAAACATTTTCAAACCATCAAATATAGTCCAGTTAAGATAAACTCCTGTAGTAATATTTTTTGATGCAATACCCGATTTATCAACTGTTGCACCTGTGTTGTATTCCTGCTTTATTGCATTGTTGGCAAATGCACCGGACGCATTAATGGCAACTGTTGGCAACATACCTGCATTGCCTAGCGTGTTTGCATTCTTTGCTTCTTTCTCCTGATTTTTTGCTATAGAAATATTATAATTATTCTTTAACGCTATATCAACAGCTTGCTCAAATGTCAACTGTGCAGATTGAGCTCCGGCAATTAAGCCAATGAATAAACAAATAAATAAAAGAAAATATGTTTTATTTTGATACATCTTTTTTATGTTCTTTTGAAAAATAAGAATAAATAGAAGGTATTACATAAAGTGTAAGCATAAGCGAAAACATTACACCGCCAACTACAACAATACCCATTGCCATACGGCTTTTACCGCTTGCTCCCAATGCCAGTGCTATAGGTAATGCTCCAAGAGAAGTGGCTATACTCGTCATTAATATAGGTCGTAAACGTGCAGCGGCAGCTTCCTGTATTGCTTCACGCACCGATTTGCCCTGCTCTTTCAACTGATTGGCAAACTCCACAATTAAGATTCCATTCTTGGTTACAAGTCCTATCAACATAATAATACCTATTTCGCTGAATATATTTAATGTCTGATTGAAATACCACAACGAAAGTAATGCTCCGCATAAGGCCAGCGGTACTGTCAACATTATGGTGAACGGGTCAATGAAACTTTCGAACTGAGCAGCCAATACCAGATAAATAATTACAAGTGCCAACAGGAATGCAAATAAAATTCCGGAAGAACTTTCTGTAAAATCTCTTGAAGCACCTGCCAATGCAGTTGAAAACGAATCATCCAAAACCTTGTCTGCAATGCGTTGCATCTCCTTAATACCGTCACCCATTGTTTTGCCGGGAGCCATTCCTGCAGAAACAGTGGCTGCCTGATAACGATTGTAATGATACAATTGCGGCGGACTGCTTTGTTCTTTCATCGAAACCATATTGTCAAGCTGTATCAATTCACCTTTATTATTTCTTACATACAATGATTTTAAATCCATCGGTTCATCTCTGTCATTCCTTGCCAGTTGCCCTATTACCTGATATTGTTTTCCATTCAGATTAAAATAACTGAAACGCTGACCGCTTAATGCCAACTGCAATGTTGAAGCAATATCATTTACTGAAACACCAATTGCCTTTGCTTTATTTCTGTCAATCGAAATATTCAGTTCCGGTTTATTAAATTTTAAATTAACATCAACCACTTGAAACACTTTGCTTTTGTTTGCTTCTTCAAGAAACAAAGGAAGTTTTTCTTTCAGCTTTTCGAAATTAGGAGCCTGCAATACAAACTGCAAAGGCAAGCCGCCACGAGCTCCTGCACTTGACGAAATGGTTTGTTCCTGCAGCACAAATGTTTTTGCTTCAGGGAATCCTTTTGTTTTCTTTGTAAGATAATCAGCTAACTGTTGCTGAGAACGTTTACGCTCATTCGGTTCGGTAAGCACAAGACGTACCATGCCTGAATTTACAGAACCCGAACCTGCAAAGCTTGGAGCCGTAACAGTCAGGAATATTTTCTTTTCAGGTATAGAATCATTTCCAAAAGTGGAAAGTTTCTGCATAAACCCATCAGTATATTCATACGATGCCCCTTCAGGAGCTGTAACCATAAGCCTTATCCAGCTTCTGTCATCAAGAGGTGAAAGTTCGGAAGGAACCATGCTGCCGACAATAAATATAAATGCGCTGCACAAACCAACTATAATAAAAGCCCACCATCTTCTTGTCATAAAACCTGATAATGAACGGTGATACGTACTTACCATCTTCTCAAAAAACGGTTCAGTCATATCATAAAAACGGCTTTTCTTTTGTGTTTTGCGTATCAATCGGGCATTAAGCATTGGTGTTAATGTAAGCGATACAAATGCCGATATTAATACAGCTCCGGCAAGGACCACTCCAAACTCTCGAAATAAACGACCAACAAATCCTTCAAGAAATATTACCGGCATAAATACTGCGGCAAGCGTTAATGAAGTAGAAATAACTGCAAAGTATATTTCCTTCGAACCTGCATGTGCCGCTTCAATAGGAGTCATGCCTGCCTCCACCTTTTTAAATATATTTTCAGTTACCACAATACCGTCATCCACCACCAAACCTGTTGCAAGCACTATGGCAAGCAATGTAAGTACATTGATTGAATAGCCCATCAGGTACATTATAAAGAATGCACCAATAAGCGAAACAGGTATATCAATCAATGGACGGAAGGCTATCAGCCAGTCGCGAAAGAACAGATAAATAATCAATACAACCAGTACAATTGCAATAATCAATGTTTCCTTTACTTCGGATATGGAACGCTTGATGAATTTAGTATTATCAAGAGCAATACCCATCTGGTAATCTTTTGGCAAATCTTTTTTAATCTGATCAACACGCTTATAAAACTCATCGGCTATAGCAATATAATTGGCTCCCGGTTGTGGCACCAATCCTAATCCAATCATCGGTATGCCCGACTGACGAAGCATTGTTTCCTCCAGTTCAGCACCCAATGTTGCGTTTCCAATATCCTTGAAGCGTACTATTAAATTACCGTCCGACTTAACAATCATATTATTAAAATCATCTTCAGTAATAAATTTCCCTTTTGTATTTACTGTCAATTCTGTATTTAATCCAACCACTTTACCGGAAGGCAACTCTACATTTTCTTTATCCAATGCAAGTTTAACATCCTGCGGAGTGATGCCGTAAGCAGCCATTTTAGAAGGATTCATCCACAGCCGCATTGCGTATTTCTTCTGTCCCCAAATCTGTACTGTGCTCACACCGGGTATTGTTTGCAGCCGTTCAGCAATAACATTCTCTGCAAAATCACTTACCTGTAATTGTGTTTTAGTATCACTCTGCAATGTTAAAGCTACAATGGCATCTGAGTTAGCATCTGATTTGGTAACTGTAGGCAACCCGTCTATATCCTGCGGAAGCAAACGTACCACCTGAGACACTTTATCACGCACATCATTTGCTGCTGCTTCCAGATTGGCATCCAGATTAAACTCAACAGTAATGGTACTGCTGCCCTGCGCGCTTGATGATGTAATGGTTCTGACACCTTCTATACCGTTGATCGATTTTTCAAGCGGCTCTGTTATCTGCGATTCTATTACATCCGCATTGGCTCCCGAATAACTTGTTTTCACTGTTATTACGGGTGGATCAATAGATGGATATTCGCGCACACCAAGATATTTATAACCTATGCCGCCAAACAAAATAATAATCACCGACATTACTATTGCCAATACAGGTCTGTTAATGCTTACTGATGATATATTCATAATTTGAAATTCTAAATTCTAATATCTAAATTCTAAAAAGGTATTCTTAATCTCCTACTTTGATGAAATTATTTTAACAGGCATATCGGGTCTCAATTGCATCAAGCCTGTTGTAACCACTGTATCGCCTATCTGCAACCCCTTCAACACTTGCACCTTAACACTGTTGCGTATTCCTGTTTCAACTGCTACAGGTTTTGCTTTTCCATTTTTTACTGTATATACTTTATTACCTCTCAGCTCCGGTATTATTGCTTCAGTAGGCACCATCACAGCATCTTCAATATCTGTAAGCAATACTTTCAAGTCGGCAAAAGCACCGGGAAATATGCTTCTGTCTTTATTTGGACAAATGGCACGCACCATAAATGTACGCGTATTTATATCTATTTTAGGTTCCACAGCATATATTTCTCCTTTGATGCTGTCCTTCAATCCTGCTATATTAAACAGCACTTTCACACCTTTTTTAATAAATGGAACATAACGCTCTGATACGGAAAAATCAATCTTCACAGGGTCAATCTGTAGCACAGTAGCAATCACTGTTCCTATACTTACATAGGCTCCTTCGCTCACATTTTTTAACCCAATTATTCCATTAAATGGCGCATGGATCTCTGTCTTTGCAATCTGCGACTGCACATATTCCATATCCGCTTTTATTGTATTCACTGCATTTTGTGAGACATCAAAATCAGACTGACTTATTCCGTTTATCTTTAATAATTCCGCCTGACGTTTTAATGTTTTATCTGCCAAATCATATTGCAATTGAAGTTTTTTCAGCTGCGCCTGAAAGTCTGCATCATTAATCTTCACCAATAATTGCCCCTGTGTTACTTCGGTACCTTCTTTCAAAGGCAACGAAATTATTTTACCCGCAATTTCCGGTTTCAGCTCCACATCTTCATTCGCCACTATAGTGCCCGAAGCAGTAAGTATATTTTCCAGCTTCTCTGCTTTTATTACATATACCGACACATTTGTTGCCATCGCTTTTGCCTGTTGCGGCTGTTTCGACTGGTCAGACTGTGCAGGGAAGAAAATAAATTTCAATCCAAGCATCACCGCAATCACTATAATAATTATAATAATGTTCTTCATTTCTATTCCTCTATTATTTATTAATATTTATGCTCACTTCATTCACTGGCAAATTATCCAGATTTTTTATCACTACTGCCAATTGTTCCTTAAATAATTTCGCTTCCTTTTTATTAAACCCTTTTAATGCTATATTGTTCATTGCTTCAATTTCATTATGTATTGCAGGCATTATTTTTTTTGCTTTCTCTGTCAGTTCAATTATATGTTCTCTTCTGTCTTCTGGATTCACAGTACGTTTAATCAGTTTTTTCTTTACCAGATAATCAAGATTCCTTACCATCGTTACTTTATCTATCTGCAGAAAATCAGATAAGTATTGTTGTGTACATTTTTCATCAGTAGTATCAATTGTTATTAAAGTGGCGAAGTGACGGTCGATGCCCAATGGTTCAATACGTTTGCTTAAGGCACCATAATATTTTTTGGTGATTATTCCCATTGATTTACCCAAAGGCAAACATTCAACAATATGTTTTCTTGTTGTAGAAATCATTCCGCAAAGATAGTTTTAAATGTTAATAGTTTACATTATTAACTAATCTTAACATCAAATTAATATAGGTTTGAAAGCCTCTTATTTCTTGAGCACAGGAAGTATAATAGCAGAAGAATTACCTGAGTCGTGAAAAACACGAATGTTGGCTTTTTTAAAATCCTTTTCATCGCAATGATAGATATCCAGAAACTGTTGAGGGTTTCTGTCAACCAACGGAAACCAACTGCTTTGAATCTGTATCATTATTTTATGTCCTTTCTGAAAAGTATGTGCAACATCCGGTAATTCAAATTTCACTTCAGTAATTTTGTCTGGAACAAAAGCTTCCGGTTTTTCAAAACTGTTTCTGAATTTACCACGCATCACTTCTCCCCGAACAAGCATCTGGTAGCCGCCCATAGGGTATGTATCATTCTTTGTATATTTGAATTCATCCGGGAAAACATCAATCAGCTTCATAACAAAATCCGCATCTGTTGTAGAAATACTGACAAGCAAATCAGCAATCACAGGGCCTGTAAGTGTTATATCTTCAGTTAACGTATCCGATTTAAAAAGTATAACATCAGGTCTTCTCGCAGCGAACCGCTGATCGTCAGTCATATATTCGCGTGTGCGGGTAAGATGTACGTCTTCGGTATAAGGTACCGGCTTTGCAGGGTCACTGGTATATTCAGTAAAATTAATTGCTGAAGTACTCGGCTTTGTGAAACCCAGTTTTTCATTGGCATCCAAATAAACCGGAGTTGATACCACATTCTTCGGAGGCCATTCTGTAAACGTATTCCATTTATTAACACCGGTAATAAATATCGTTGCTTCCGCAAGTTTGCTCGCATCTCCTTCTCCTTTCAGATAATAATTGAAGAAAGGCATCTCACAATTTTCGTAATAATAATCGGATATTCCTTTGCCAAACTGAACGTTTCCAAGATGGCTTCCATCTGTTTTTGCCCACCCACCATGTATCCACGGGCCCATTACTATTTTATTATTCGTAGTCTTACTTTGTTTTTCTATTGTTTTATAAGTGTTCCATGCACCCCAGCAATCTTCGGCATCAAACAATCCTCCGGTAATAAGTATGGCAGGTTTTATATTATATAAGTGATATGTTACCGTATGTTCCTTCCAGAAATCATCGTAATTTGGATGATTCATTTCCTGTTGCCAGAATTTCATGGAGTCGCCCATGTACCGTTTGGTAAGGTTTTTCAGAGTTCCTTGCTTAAGAAAGAATTCGTAGTTATCCTGTGATTTAAAATCAAATTCTTCACCAAATGTTTTTGTGACTTTTGGATGAGGACGACCAAATAGATAATCGAAATTGAAATCATCCATCATAAAAAATGCACCTTTATGATGCACATCGTCACCAAGAAACCAATCGGTAACAGGCGCCTGCGGACTAACAGCCTTTAATGCAGGGTGTCCGCAAAGTGCAGCCATTGATGAATAAAAACCCGGATATGAAATACCGCTCACGCCTACATTACCATTGTTGGCAGGCACATGCTTCACCATCCAGTCAATGGCATCATACGTATCACTTGCTTCATCAATATCTTTATTTCCCTTTTTATTTTCTTTATAAGGACGGATATCTTCAAACACTCCTTCGCTCATAAAACAGCCGCGAACGTCCTGCATTACTACAATGTATTTCTGTTTCAAATATATTTTTGTATTGCGCGACCAGAAATTCTTAATGTTTTTTTCGCCGTAAGGAGCGCATGAATAAGGAGTTCGGGTAAACATTATCGGATGTTTCTCCGAAGAATCATTGGGAATATAAATCGAGGTAAACAGTTTAACGCCATCCCGCATTGGTATGTAGCGTTCTATCTTATGATAATTATTTATTATCCATATCGAATCCTGATTTACTGCTGATTCCGTATTATGTGTTATTTGCGCAGCAGCAAGCCTGCTCAGTGAAACAAGAATTAATAAGAGTATTGTTTTTTTCATAAATGAAACTAGACGTGCTATTTAAACTAAGGAGATTTCAATGTCCATATATATGTTGTAAAAGTAATAATTAAATTATCCTTTTATTAAAGAATCACTTTTTCTTAAATGTCGATTCATAAAGTTCTCTATTTGTAGCTATTCTAGGGAGAGTTATTAACAAAACGCCTATTTATCAACAATTTCGAAGATAATTGCCTTTGAAATGCTTTTGTATTAATAAATGCGTTACATTTGTGTTGATAATTAATTAATATTAACTAAAAACAAAATTAAAAATGAACAAAGCAGAATTGATTACAGCAATCGCAGCAGAGTCAAAATTGACAAAAGCTGATTCAGCAAAAGCACTTGATGCTTTTGTAAATGCTACTACTAAAGCGCTTAAGAAAGGCGACAGAGTTGCATTAGTAGGTTTTGGGTCTTTCTCAGTTACTAAAAGAGCTGCAAGAAATGGACGTAATCCTCAAACTGGCAAAACACTTAAAATTGCTGCTAAAAAAGTAGCAAAGTTTAAAGCTGGTGCTGACTTAAAGAAAATGGTTAACAAATAATCGAATTCTTTTAAGAAACAAAAAGCCTTCGCGAAAGCGAGGGCTTTTTTGTTTTTTGGCATCTCTCCTCAAAATTGCAGGTCATTTTCAAATAAGACCGATATTGATATTTATTGTAATCATATTGCTTCACCATTTATCATTTACTTTTTCCCCACCTTATATTTACTACATTTGTTTAACCTAAGTTGTCATACCATATAAAATACTTTATAGCAGCTGATAGCTACATTCTAATTTTATGATAAAAGCTGTTATAATTGATAATGACATTTCAGATTGCCATCTCCTCAAAAAATTAATTACTCAGCATTTTAAAACCATTGATATTGTTGGTGTTGCTACTGGTGTGAAATCTGCAATTAAATTGATTGCAAATGAAAAACCTGAATTAATATTTCTGGATATTGAAATGCTCACCGAAAACGAATTGAGCTTTTTCGATAAATCAAAAAACAGTGTTTTTGAAATCATCATCATTGCTAACACTGATAAATGTTCGTTTCTCACACATTATATTTCCGCATTGCATTATCTGAAAAAGCCTGTAGAATTGGCAGATTTGCAGGAAGCAATATGCAGATTTATTACAAAAATAGAAAGCGGACAGTTAAAGGAAGACTATATTCAATTACAAAAGGATTATAACTGCGAAACAAATAAGAATATACAACTCCCCATAAAAACAGGTACTGAATATACTTTTATTGATAGTGAAAATATTATTTATGGCGAAGCCGACCTAAAGGATACCCTGCTTTATATGCGAAATCTGAAAAAACCGTTATTGGTAAATGAAGGATTTGGTAGTTTATTGGCACGGCTGCCTAATGGTCAGTTTTTTCAAATTCATAAATCTTTATTTATACGTAGTAAATATATCTTAAAATTAGGTGATAAAGGCGAATACGTAATTATGATAAATGACAAGACTCTGAATGTAGCTGACCGACTTAGAAGTGAATTGCTTCAACATCACCTTAAAAAATAAGTATTCAATTATTATTTAGGTTCTACAAGATTTCCTGTGGAATAGAAAAATATAACCACACAGACACATAGGAGGAAAGTAAAACAATAGCGAAATTAATTTCTACACATAGTCCATCTCTGTGAAAAGCGAAGCTTATATGAATGATTAACTTTTTAAAAATATAAACTATATGTCTATGTGGTAACAAAAGTTTACCCACAATAAATCTCTCAGAACCATTATTTAAGGTAACTCTCAAACTCTATTTTTAGAAATTAAACTAAGTTAATACCTCCATAAGGTACGGTCATACCTGTTTTAGCTACGGTCAGGTATTTTTCAATACCAGCCTTTTGCTTTCACAATACCTTTGGCAAAAAAAGTATCAACACTTAATTTATTAATCAATTAAAAAACAAAGAAAATGAAAAAAACAGTTATTTATGTAAAAATCGCTTTGCACTTTGCAAAGATGAAAGTAGTAGGATTGCTTCCTTTTGCAAAAGGGATAAGTGCTAAAATTGCAATAGACCCTAATATTGTAATCGACCCTGTTGTTCAGTCAAAACTGAATCAACAAATTAAAGATTTGGATGGCACCGTTACTGCACGCGAAACAGATTTATCTGTTACACTCACCAAGATGGAAGGCAAACAAGCCACCGCACTTACCAATACGCTTACTAGTATTGCTACAACTACTGAAGAGCAGGCGAACGACCTTACACCGGGAGATGTAATTTCTATCCAAACAATTATTACCCGTATTGGTTATAAACTGGTGAAAGCTGCGGTGATGGCAGGTCGTAGCTTCGAGATTTTTAAAACTCTGAAAGCCTCAGTTTACATCCGAATAAAAGCCGATAAAACGTATAATCTCTATCATTGGAGGTGGTCGGCTGATGGAGTAATATGGGTAAGATTGCAGGATACAACTGTTTCAAACATTATTGTTTTCGGTTTGCCTGAAAAGAAAGAAGCCTACTTTCAATCGGCGGTTACGCTTAAAGTAAAAGGATTGCCTAAACTAAATGCGGTACCTGTGGAGCCGGAATGGGGTGATATTATTTCGGAATTGATACCTTAAACTCTTACTGTTTCTGGCAATTGCATAAGTTGTCCAACTGATATCCCGATAAGAAGAATCGTCCTTCTTATCGGGATTTTCAGTCACCCTACAGGATAAATCATTCTCCCTATAGGAGCAATCGTTCTCTCTATAGGATAAATCATTCTCCCTAAAGGAACAATCATTCTCCCTACAGGAACAATCATTCTCCCTACAGGAACAATCATTCTCCCTATAGGAGCAACCGTTCTCCCTATAGGATAAACCATTCACCCTACAGGATAAATCATTCTCCCTACAGGATAAATCATTCTCCATACAGGAGCAACGATTCTCCCTATAGGATAAACCATTCACCCTATAGGAGCAACCATTCTCCCTACAGGATAAACCATTCTCCCTATAGGGTAAACCATTCTCCCTATAGGGTAAACCATTCTCCCTATAGGGTAAACCATTCTCCCTATAGGGTAAACCATTCTCCCTATAGGGTAAACCATTCTCCCTATAG
>CAIRRW010000389.1 GCA_903881065.1 uncultured Bacteroidota bacterium | reverse complement strand
CTTAACTTCAAATATGCAAAATACCGTACCTTCGTCTAAAATAATATTTATGAAAAAACTCACTCAACTTACAATTATTGTTTCGCTTATAAGCATTCAAACTATCAATGCTCAATCAAAAGCATCGCAGTATCATATTGCAAATAAATTTTCGGTAGAAGGCGATGGTGGCTGGGATTATCTTGCAGTTGATGATAATTCAGGACGGCTTTATATTTCTCATGGAACAATAGTTCAGGTGTTGGATACAAAAGATGGAAAGACAATCGGAACTATAAAAGACTTGAAAGGCGTACACGGCATTGCAATAGCTCAGGATTTAAATAAAGGATTTATTACAAGCGGAAAAGATTCATCTGTAGTTGTATTCGATTTAAAAACTTCAATAGTTACTGAAAAGGTTAGTATTCATGGGCAAAATCCGGATGCTATATTATATGACGACTTTACACAGCGCATCTTTACATTTAATGGAAGAAGCAACGATGCCACTGTGATTGATGCTAAAACCAATAAAATTATTGGCACAATTGCTTTAGGCAGCAAGCCTGAATTTGCCGTTACCAATAGCAAAGGAAAGATTTATGTAAACATGGAAGATACATCGATGATATATATGATTAATTCGAAAACGATGAAAGTGGAGCAGCAATGGGCATTGAAAGATGGCAAGGAACCTTCCGGATTGGCTATTGATAAAGCTACTAACAGACTATTCAGTGTATGCGATAATAAATTAATGATAGTTATGGATGCCGAATCAGGAAAAATTATTACATCTCTTCCAATTGGCGAACATGTGGATGGATGTGGGTTTGATAGCGAAATGAAACGTGTTTACAGTTCAAATGGTGATGGAACATTAACTGTAATTCAGGAAGAAAATGCAAATACATTTAAGGTTATTGAAAATGTATCGACACAAAAAGGAGCAAGAACAATTTCGGTAAATAGTAAAACACATCATATTTATATGCCAACTGCTGAATATGGCGAAACACCCAAAGCGACTGCAGAAAACCCTCGTCCTCGCCCTGCTTTGAAACCAAATTCATTTGTAATATTGGATGTTGCTCCAGTAAAATAAACAGAATTAGTAGTTATGTCTTTTTATGATTTAGATAAAGAGGAACGGAATAAACTGGTTGAAGAAATCAGTAAAAAAATCCTTTCTGATATTGAAAAATCAGCCAACAAAAACATACTCTTTTATTTTTCAGATGAAGACACTTACATCCGAAAAACAGCCTATATCGCTATTGGCAGGATTTATAAAACGCATAATAAATTAAGAAAAGATATTTTAAATATATTATCTGAATTATTTAAATCTGATAATGAAAAAATACGGCAAACGGTTATTAATGCTGCCGGCGAAATTGGAATAATTGATTTCCTTCCCATTGAAAAGCTAATGGAGATGGGACTTTTTGATGAACATCATTCAGTAAGAAATGCCGTGATAGGCTCAATAAAAAAGATGAGTGAAAAAAATCCGAAACCTTCTCTTGCTTTTGCTCAACGTTTCCTGCATCATGAAGATTTTGAAATCCGAAGAGAAATATGCCATGGCATAGAATTGAGAGGACGGACACATCCGCAGGATATTTTGCCTTTGCTTAAAGAGTTGCAAAATGATAAAAAAGCGCGAGTGCGGAATACTTTAATTCATGTGATCGGGCAAATAGCATATAAAAAAGGTTGTTTGGAAACGGTAGTAAAAGATTTAAAAGGCTGGAAAAATAAGGAATTGGTGCAGGAAGCGTTGGCTGAAATAATTGACGTTCACGAAAGATATAAGAACTTTTCTGTGTTTACACAGGCTCAGGCAATTGATTATATCGAAAAAAATTATCCCTGATTACAATTTTTCAAACTCATATCCTTTCTCTTTAGCGAATGCAATAAATCCAGGGAGTGCATACTGCATCTTTGTTTGAGCTTTCAAACTATCATGAAATAATATTATCGATCCATTCCTTACCATATCAACCACATTTTTCAAACATTTTTCGGGAGAAGTTTCTTTATCATAATCGCCACTTAATACATCCCACATAATAATGGAGAATTGCGAATTGAGAACTGCGAATTGAGAACGTTTTAGTTTGCCGTAAGGCGGACGAAACAAATTAGTTTTAACTAATTGATTACAGTGATTCACATTTTCAATATACTTATTAGTATCTGTATTCCAGCCATTCAAATGATTGAAGGTATGGTTTCCTAATGTATGCCCCTGCTCAATTATCTGATTATATATTTCCGGATTCTTCGCAACATTATCGCCAACACAAAAGAAAGTAGCTTTAATGTTTTCCTGTTTCAAAAGATTTAAAACCCAAGGTGTAACTTCGGGAATTGGACCATCATCAAAAGTTAAATAGATTTTCTTTTCTGTTGGATTCATCCTCCAAATTGCCTTCGAAAGAAATTTCTTATACAGATATGGAGGACGAACTAAATACAAGACATTTCGGATTTCGAATTTGTGATTTCGGATTTGCGATTTCGTAAAAATTCGAAATCACAAATCCAAAATCCGCATTCTGTAACCTTTACCTCTGGTTCAATGGCTGCAAATTATACGCATGAGAAAGTTTAGCGTATCTGCCTTCAAACTCTTTTGATAATGCAGTTTGCTTAAAGTTATTTGCAAAATAAATCAAACGTTCCATAATATCCTGCGCCTGTTCAGGATCATTACCAAATGTTGGAAGTTCTTTTCTATCGAACGAGTAATAATATCTGATATTACTTTCATAGTTATCAAATAATTTCTTTGCCAAGGCATTAGCTTTTTCCGTTGCTCCTGCTTGATAATAAGCCATTGTTATTGCATACATGGTAACATCATAAGGAACATTTTCCTGTGGAGTTACTTCAACACACTTATCAAGTACTTTTATTGCTTTGTCCTTTTTACCTTCTTCAATCAACGCATTTGCCAAAGCTCCACAACGCTGACGGATATTTAAAGCACATGAACTGATAAACACATTATCAAGGAATATTCCATGTTTATCCATTCCTCCCCAAAGGAATTTATTCATTATGTTATCATACATTACGTCTGTATTAATTCTTGTTTTATCCTGTTGCTGTTCTTCAGGAGCCTGCTTAATCGGAACCAGACGATATGCCAATCCTTCCAATTGTAAATAAGGCGCAAGGTTTAAATAAGAACGTGGAGAAGCAGTCGCAGCAAAATAAACTGGACGTTTCCAATCATTATGAGCTAATAAATCCAGCACCATTACATAATTTTTCTGAACATAATTACCAGGCATTGTCCAGTCTATACTCTTAACCACACGGTTTGCCAATGCTTTTGTTACAGTTCCGTTATTCACAACAGTAGCACTGTCAACAGGAATACTCATGTTTTTTGTTGGGAAATAATTATAACTAACACCTCCACCCATTTCAAGTTTATGGTCAGCATCATCATTTTTTGCAAACTCTATCAAATCTTTCACACTGATGTATCCTTTAATACCTCTGTCTTTAAACAGAACTGCTTCACGAGTTCCTTGTCTATATTGTTCTTTAGTTAAAGAGAAAGGAACAGGCTCAGAGTCGTATGCTTTATGTACCAACTGGTCAATATACCAATCCGTATTTAATAATTCCAAACAAATTACCCGTACGTCCGTTCGTATTCCTTCCACTTCCTGAGCATACCAGAGCGGGAATGTATCGTTATCTCCATTGGTAAATAAGATGGCATTTTTAGCGCAGGAGTTTAAATAGTTAGAAGCAAAGTCTCTTGCAATTGTTCTATGGCTTCTATCGTGGTCGTTCCATTCAGCCTTGCACATTACAGCAGGAACAGCAATTAAACAAACGCCTGTAGCAACAAGTGCGCTCGTTTTCTGATTCATCTTCTTCTCCAAGAATTCAAAAATTGGAAGCACTCCTAATCCTATCCAGAAGGCAAACGCATAGAACGAACCTGCGTATGCATAATCTCGCTCGCGTGGTTCAAATGGTTTCTGATTCAGATAAATTACAATAGCTATTCCTGTAAAGAAAAATAATAAGCCAACAATTACTCCATTTTTATAATCCTTTTTAAACTGATACCACAACCCAAGTAATCCTAATATCAAAGGAAGGAAATACATTTTATTATTACCCTTGTTATTATCTGCTCCATCAGGCAATCCTTCCTGAGGACCTAATCGGGCCTTATCTATAGGTGTAATTCCTGATATCCAATTTCCATCCGAACTGTTTCCATGACCTTGAATCTCATTTTGTCGTCCAACAAAGTTCCATAGAAAATAACGAGTGTACATCCATCCGGTTTGATAGGCGAAGAAAAAGTAAAGATTCTGTCCGAAAGTTGGCTTTACCCTTGTTTCAGGTTCTCCTGTTTGTGGATTAGTAACAGATATATGCTGATAGTTTGCAGGGCTAGTCCAGTTTTTATAACCCGTAACGTGGTTTTGTTGGCTGCTCCACATACGAGGGAATGGCATACAGAAGCGGTCGTCATAATTAGGAATAGCTCCTTTTCTGTCATCAATTACTTCATATTTTCCTAATTTCCTGTTTTCTGAATACACAGGATTTCCATCTGATGAAGGGTTCTTCGGATCCTGAGGAGCATCAAAAGTCTGACCATATATAAGTGGCCATGTTCCATATTGCTCACGACCTAAATACGATAGAAGATTAACAGCATTCTCCGGATTATTTTCATCCATCGGAGTATTTGCCTGCGAACGAATAATCAAAACCAGAAAGGAAGAATATCCGATTAATAATACTGTAAAGCATAGAATAATAGTATTTAATATTGGCTTTTCTTTTTTCTTAGTATAGTATAATCCAAAGATAATACCGCCTATTACTACTATTGCATATAAAATAGTACCGCTATTAAATGGCAATCCGAACGAATTTACCGCTGTAACCTCAAACACAGCTGCCAGTTTCACGATCATCGGGATTACACCGCCTTGAATACCGCCCAATATTACTATTGACAATATACTTGTAATGATAATACCTTTACGAGTAATAGTTTCGTGTTTTCTGAAATAATATGTAAACACAACTGCAGGAATAACCAATAAATTCAATAAGTGAACCCCTACTGCCAAACCGATTAGATATGCTATTAATATTATCCAACGATTTGCATGTGGGTCATCAGCTTCGCGATCCCAACGTGTAATTGCCCAAAAAGTTATGGCAGTAAAGAAACTTGACATTGCATACACCTCACCCTCAACAGCCGAAAACCAAAATGAATCAGTAAAAGTATAAGCCAACGCACCTATTGCACCTGCACCTAATACAGCATACATTTTTCCAGTAGTAAGTTCGCCTGATTTATCAACTATTTTACGAGCCAATGCCGTGATTGACCAAAATGTAAACAGAATACAAAACGAACTGCACAGGGCCGACATACTATTTACCATAATACCAACTTTATCGAGATGGCTACCGGCAAGCAAACTAAAAACTCTTCCTATCAATAGAAATAATGGTGCTCCGGGAGGATGCCCTACTTCTATTTTAAAAGCACAAGCAATATATTCCCCGCAATCCCAAAACGATGCAGTGGCTTCAATTGTACTTAGGTAAACAAAAGAGGCAATTAAAAAAACTACCCAACCCACAATATTGTTTAACCGTTGATAATTTGCTGTATTATTCATATTTTAATTTATTTCTGATTAGCGCCTTTTAAAGCAGGGCGAAGATAAAAAAATAAATTACGTACGTATCGTTAAAAAAAGACAAGATTGAAATAAATATTTTGTTGATTAACTATATTTATTATTTTTGCAGCCCCAATCAGAAAAAAACTGATTGAGATTGTCCGATGGTGTAATTGGCAACACGTCTGGTTTTGGTCCAGAAGAGTTCAGGTTCGAGACCTGATCGGACAACATCCTTAAACTTCAAAACCCTTGCAAATAGATTATTTGCAAGGGTTTTGTTTTTATCAGATATCGAACAAGCCGTCAATTGATGTAAACTACAAAATAGTATATGATTTAATTTTAGAGATCTGCTTATCTTCACTTATTCATCTTCTGCAAAAGTTATAATATAGTTGTTAGTATCTTTTATTGAAAATTCGGTGGCACCATAAAATGTTTTTTTAAGCCCTTTTATTATTGTTACTTTATCTTTTACCTGATTGTGAAACTTTCTGATTTCTTTTATTTGAATATATAATAAAAGGGAGCCTCCATCCTGTCGACTAATCATTGGCAATTCATCCGCCAGACTGGCAAATGTTTGAAACATAAAGGTTACTTTTCCACAAGTCATAAGTGCAAATATAAATTCGCCTTGCTCCGGAACGGTCATAACCGTGATAAATCCTAGTTGTTTATAAAAGTCAATT
>CAIRRW010000388.1 GCA_903881065.1 uncultured Bacteroidota bacterium | reverse complement strand
GATATTGCAAAAGGAATTAAACTTAACGGCAAGACAAATGGAGCAGATTGATATGGTACGTTCCGAATTTTATGAAAAGGAAAAAGCATTGGAAACTATTATCCGCAGTGAAAAAGATTCTATGAATGTGGAAATGTTTAACAAAACTACAAATGAAGAATTGATAATGCAATTGGCAAAAAGAGTCTCTGCGAATGAAAATAAAATGGAACTTTTAAGATATGAACAATCTAAGGGATTAAAATTGATTTGCACTCCAGCGCAATTGGAGAAATTTGAAAAACTGGTATTGGAAATTAGAGATTATTTCAGACCGGATAATCAACCAAAGAAAAATAAATAATTGAAAGTGCCGGAATAAAAAAGGAGTGTCGTCTAAAGTAAATATAATTCATCAATTCGAAAACTTATAAAAATAAATAAAATGAAAAAAACGTCATCATTATTAATGCTTGCAGCCTTATTCACGTTCGCAATTTTCTCATGTAAAAAGGAAAAAGATGGAAAAACAATTACCCAAACGATTAACGTAACACTTAACATCAACAAGTCCTACTCTTATCAAATAACCAATAAAGGGGATGCCGATGATGAAATGCAAATTACTAATCAGGCAAGCAATTATAAAGTAAGTCAACTAACTAATGTAGCAGGTTCTGATAATGTATTATTTGAATACACTCCTGCACCTAATTTTACAGGCAGCGATGAAGTTCAGGTAAGCAATGCAGAAAATCATCAGTGCAACTCTAATGGGCAAATGCGCGGAAACTGCGGTGGTGGCGGTGGTGGTAACCATCCTCCTCACGATTGTTATATTTACATTTTTAAAATAACCGTTATCGGCAGCGCAACTAATACTTATAAAAATAAATAAAAATGAAAAAACAAAAACTATTTAAAACGCTTAAATCACTTATATTATTAAGTGTTTTTATTATTAATGCTAAATCAGCCCTGTCTCAAAATAAATCAATCATATTAGGTCGCCCCACGGACACTTCAATTACGGCAAGTATTTTATTTGATCAAAGCGTTCAGTTTTATTTGCAATATGGAACACAAACAGGTGTTTATACTAACACTACCAATACAATTAATAATACGGTAAATATACCTGACGAAGTTGATTTGCATGCTTTGATACCTGATACAAAATATTTTTATCGAATGCAATATAAAGTCAGTGCAGGAACATTTACCGCTACTCCTGAATATACATTCCATACGCAACGTGCACCAGGCAGTACTTTCAGCTTTACTTTGGAGTCTGATGAACATTTATATGATTATGGAAATACTAATCTTTATAAAGTCACGCTGGCAAATGAAGCATCGGAGAATCCTGATTTTATGATGACTTTGGGAGATATATTTGGCGACGACCATCATCCAACAACTATAACTTCACAAACATTAGATTCGCTTCATCAGGCATACCGACCATTGCTCGGAGCTATCTGTCCTTCCGTTCCTTTCTTTGATTGTCTTGGAAATCATGAGGGGGAAAAGAAATACTATATTACACAGACCCCTCCAAACAATATGGGAATATATGCAACACTCGCTCGAAAAAAATATTATCCTAACCCTATTCCTAATGCATTTTATTCGGGTAACGATAGTATAGAACAGTTTGGAGTGGGAGAACCGCAGGATTATTATGCATTTACATGGGGCAGTGCATTGTTTGTTATTCTTGACGTTTATAGATATGACACTTATGCTTATGACACTACAGCTAAGCCTACAGCATGGAACTGGACATTAGGAAAAAAACAGTACGACTGGTTAAAAAACACATTGCAAAACAGCGCTTCTCAATATAAGTTTGTTTTCTGTCATCATTTGCGGGCTGAAGACAGAGGGGGAGTAAGTGTTGCATTGAGAAACGAATGGGGCGGTTACAATAATCAGACAGGTACAACAGGTTCAAACTATCAATTTACAGCACAGCGTCCCGGTTGGGCAATGCCGATACATCAGTTATTTACAACATATGGAGTAAATATATTCTTTCAGGGACACGACCATTTGTTTGCACACGAAACATTAAACAATGTAGTTTATCAGGAAGTTCCAATGGCTGCCGACTCTACTTATAAAAAAGGAATGCTCGCAAATGGTGCTGCTTACACAGCAGATACTTTAGCAGGTTCGGGACATCTTAAAGTAACAGTAACACCGCAATGTGTTACTGTTGATTATGTCAATTCTTATTTATGGCATGATACTGCGAGTACCGGTCCGCATAATAAGAATATTGCTTTCTCTTATACTTTAGGCAGTTGCGTTACTACAGGAATAAATAATAATACTGAACAGGAAAACGTAAGTATATTTCCAAATCCTACAAAAGATAATTTAATTGTGAAATTAGGCGATGATATACAGCATTTCCAAATAAATATTGATGATATTTTAGGTCAGACTGTTGTACAATCTTTTTCAAAAATAATTGATGTCAGCAGTCTTCCGAATGGAGTTTATTTTGTACACATTATAACTGAAAAATACGAAACAAATAGAAAAATAATAATCAATCATTAAAATCAAAACAATGAGTATTCGCAATTACATTTTTGCATTTGTACTTTTGGTAAGTACAGGCATTAGCGCACAAACACTTTGGCATAAAGAATATCTGGGAAGACCAACGGATAATAGCATTACAGTTGCATTAATGTTTATAGATTCTGCTGATGTTTCTGTTCAATATGGTACTACGAGTGGAGTGTATCCAAATCAAACTGCATGGCAAACTTTTGGAGATAGTTCATCAGCGGAAATTATGATTTCAGGGTTAAGTGCAAATACTAAATATTATTACAGAGTACAATATCGTCATCCAAGAACTACAATAGTTACAACCCGTCCTGAATTTACATTTCATACACAGCGCCCTCCCGGTACTCCATTTACATTTATTGTGCAAGCTGACCCACACATGGATAGCGGAACGGATACCGCACAATATCGTCTTGCAATACAAAATCAGTTAAGCGATAATCCTGATTTCATGATTGACCTTGGCGATTTTTTAATGACCGATAAACTCCTTAACAGTGCGCATGTAGTTCCTTTTGATACTATTCCATACCGCTGCAACATGCTTCGTAACAGATATGAATCTGAAAGTCATTCTGTGCCAATTTTTAATACTATAGGTAATCACGAAGGTGAATGTGGATGGTATAATAATGGTGCAGCCAACTGTATAGCTGTTTGGGATGCACAACAGCGAAACAAATATTTTGTAAATCCTGCTCCCGATAATTTTTATACAGGCGATACTGCTAATACTAACTTTGTAGGGAAACGTAAAAGTTTTTATTCGTGGCAATGGGGAGATGCATTATTTATTGTGCTTGATGCATATTGGTATTCAACACCAAAACCTGATTCGTTGCATGGATGGTACTGGACACTTGGAAAGAAACAATATGACTGGTTAAAAACCACCCTTGAAAATTCTACTGCTACTTATAAATTTGTTTTCTCGCATCAGTTAATTGGTGGAGACCCGCAAGGAAGAGGAGGTGTGGAACGTGCGAACTTTTATGAGTGGGGAGGTCAGAACATTGATAGTACAGCAGGTTTTGCAGCAAACCGTCCAGGGTGGTATAAACCAATAAAAGATTTATTGACTGAACATCATGTAAATATTTTCTTTCATGGTCACGACCACTTTTTCGACAAGCAGGAAAAAGACTGCATGATATATCAGGAAACGCCTCAACCGAGTCTTCCTAATTTTGTCAACCCTCCTAATCAGGCTGCACAATATGGTTATGTATCAGGGCAGATACTTCCGAATTCTGGAAATCTTCGCGTAACTGTTAATCCTACAAGTGTTCAAGTGGATTATGTGAGAGTGTTTTTACCTTCGCAGGAAACTTCAACCCGACACAATAAAGATGTTTCGGCAACTTATTTTATCGGCACGCCAAACTGTTATGATTCATTAACAACAGGTACTCCAGTACTATGGAACAGCAACTATTCAGATGAATTAATTTATCCTAATCCATTTTCACAAGAAACGAAAATCGAATTTTCATTAAACAAACCTGAAAAACTTAATCTTAATATCTTCAATGAAAACGGTCAATTGGTAAGAAGATTAATTGCAGGCAGCGTTGTTCCTGAAGGGAAATTTGATATTATCTGGGATGGAAAAGATTCCTATGGGGCGCCTCTTTTAGCTGGAGTATATTATTATTCTATTCAAGGGGAAACAACGGGTGAGCATAAAGGGAAAATTGTGCTTGTGAGATAAACGTAATCTTACACATCTTTTGAACAATTCTGTTATGGAAAGTTTATTAAAGTAAGGTAGTTTTGTGGAGCAATAAATAATAATAAATAAATCTAAATGAAAATTAAAAGCCTTGCTATTCTTCTAGCAGTAATATTCTTTAGCAACATTGCCTGCGCCCACATTATTGACCATGGCAATGAAGTGCTTAGGCATTGGAATATTGAAGGAGAAAATAAATTTGTTGATGGTTCCTTTTATATGCTTAAAAATAATGAAGTTTATATTGAAGATGCCAACGATAATGTCCTTCATTTTCCGATAACATCTTTATCTAAAGAAGATAAAGAATATGCTCTAACTAAAAGCAAGTGGGTGGAAGATTTGAATAAACAAATGGCTGCACAGCAGTTAAAGCCTATTGTTGTAGAAAGTATGTTTGGTTTTAAATTCTGGATTACATTATTCATAATTGTTTTTCTTGGTTTATATATCTACTTTTTTGTTGAGAAAAAAAAGCTGAAATACATTCTCCCAATATTTTTTGTTGGCATTATATCAGTGTTTTATAGTTTTTCGAAGAAAAGCAATGGACACCAATTAATGAGTACAACTAATCCTTTGTTTATTGATTCTGCATTTGCACCTTTCCGGCCTGCAGTAAATACTTTTTGGAATAGTACCTATTTTTATGTTGAATCGCATGGGATTCCATCTCATAAAATGATGGTTGGTATTTCAAATCATGGATGGCAACAGCAGGTTCCTATTCCACAATG
The DNA here is from genome assembly GCA_903881065.1 of uncultured Bacteroidota bacterium. Classification (GTDB taxonomy): domain Bacteria; phylum Bacteroidota; class Bacteroidia; order 2-12-FULL-35-15; family 2-12-FULL-35-15; genus 2-12-FULL-35-15. The sequence continues at coordinate 955 of CAIRRW010000388.1, read as the reverse complement.
TTATATAGGAACTAATGCATGGCCTATTCCATTGAATCCAGTTATTTCTTCCACCCCAATACCTGTGGATTCAATTCATTTTACCAGAGGTGCAATAGCATTGGCAGCTAATGGTGTTCCGATATTTAATGTACATACAAACACAGGCGTAGATTCATATTTAGATGGACAACTGGATAATTTTGGAGGACATTGCGGAAGAGGAGACGATTATCATTATCATATTGCACCTACACATTTGTACAGTGTCACATCAACTACACTCCCTTGTGCATTTGCTTTAGATGGATTTGCTGTCTATGGAAGCGTGGAACCAAATGGTTCACCAATGGGAACGCTTGATGCAAACCACGGTCATTTTGGAACTAATGGAGTTTATCATTATCATGGAACTGCGGCAGCACCTTACATGATTGCAAAAATGGCAGGTCAGGTAACCGAAGATACCACCCATCAATTAGTACCTCAAGCTGTAGCACATCCCGTTCGACCTGCATATACTCCATTGAATGGTGCATTGATTACCGATTGTATTCCCAATACAACTAACAACGGTTATAAGTTAATTTATACATTGAGCGGACAAACGGATTCAATAGTTTACAGTTGGACATTAGCCGGAGTTTATACTTTTAAATATTATACAGCATCGTTGACTACTACTAATTACAATGGATTTACACCTTGTACCATTACTACTTCAACTAAAGATTTAACATCAGAAGACAAAAGCATCCTTATTTATCCTAACCCTACAAGCGAAAGTTTTTCAATTAAATTAGTTGGGGATATAAATACAAAGGTTATAAAAAACATTGCAATTTATTCATTGCAGGGTGCATTGGTTTATAATGCCGAATACACTAAACAAAATATAGATATTAAAAGCATTGCAAGCGGAACTTACATAGTTAAAATTCAACTTTCGGATTCTCAATTGACAAAAAAATTAATT
>CAIRRW010000387.1 GCA_903881065.1 uncultured Bacteroidota bacterium | reverse complement strand
TTCTGTTCATCATACTCATAAAACAAATGCTGTTTATGATTTTGTCTGTGTTTGTATTCCAGCCGCTTTGTATTGTCAATGGCCTCTTTCGAAGTGTTCTGAATAATTCCTTTCTGGTCGTGAGTGGAAGCAGTAAACCGTACCTGATGTTTTGAATTACCTACCGGCAGAAATTCAGGAACCATTGATTCCCCTGTTTTATAAGGCACGTATGTTTCACTGCCCTCATAAAATTTCCGTTCTATTTTATTTATTGTATTAAGTTTTGCAATAGAGAAACTAACCAGCGTCATTATCTCTTCCTTCGAAGTAAGCAATACCACAGGCGTTCTCAAGTCGATAGCCATTTGCATTGCTTTTGCAGGCATCTCCCAACAGTCTTTCATACTGGAAACACTTACCACAGGCAACGAAAATCCTCCTGAAATAGCACCATTCACCAATGCCAAATCTCCCTGAGCTCCGCAAGTAGCTGTTCCTGTTGCAGGTCCAAGGCGCTGTACAAGTATTATAAGCATCGGCAACTCCATCATGTATGCCATATTCACCGATTCGAGCATCAGCGCAAACCCCGGAAACGAAGAGGCTGTCACCGGAAACTTCCCTGTTGCAGCATATCCGCACATCCATTGCAGAGTGGATATTTCATCCGGTGCAGCAAAAAATGAAGGAAGACGTTCCTGAGAATAAGAGTATAAAAGATTGGCTGGCGTTATCGGATATCCTATAAATACATCAGCACCGGCGCGAGCCAGCGACTCTATTATCAATTCAGAGCCATCCATTATCAATCGCGATTCTATTAAGGCTGCTTCCATCATCTCTTATTATTTGTCTGTATAATATTAATTACACAAAACTATTCAGACTTGCACAAGCAAACTATGATATAAATCAGCAATGAATGAAAGTCTTCCGCCATGTATATAAGTATTGGCATTATAGTCTTAACAAAAAAGAGACTGCCCTCAAAAGGGCAGTCTCTTTAATTAAAATTATTAAGAAGGAATTACATCATTCCGCCCATTCCACCCATTCCTGGATTTCCCATTGGCATTCCGCCTGCATTTTCTTCTTTAATATCAGCTAATACACACTCTGTAGTCAACAACATCGAAGCAATTGAAGCAGCATTTTCCAATGCAACTCGTGTTACTTTTGTAGGGTCGATTACACCAGCAGCATAAAGATTTTCATATTTATCTGTTCGTGCATTGTATCCGAAATCATTCTTTCCTTCACGTACCTTTTGAACAATTACAGCGCCTTCAACGCCTGCATTAATAACTATCTGACGTAAAGGCTCTTCTATTGCACGTATAACAATAGCAATGCCAGTAGTTTCGTCGTCGTTAGCACCTTTTAATTTTTCCAAACCATCAATTGCACGTATATAAGCAACGCCACCTCCCGGTACAATTCCTTCTTCCACAGCAGCGCGTGTAGCGGCTAAAGCATCGTCAACACGGTCTTTCTTCTCTTTCATTTCAACTTCTGTAGCAGCACCCACATATAACACAGCAACACCTCCTGCCAATTTAGCCAAACGCTCTTGCAATTTTTCTCTGTCATAATCAGATGTAGTTGCATCTATCTGAACTTTAATTTGATTTACTCGTGCAGTTATATCAGCTTTCTTACCTTTTCCTCCAACAACAGTTGTATTGTCTTTGTCAATAGTAATTTTCTCTGCTGTTCCCAACATTGATAAATCAGCATTTTCTAATTTATAACCTCTCTCTTCAGAAATTAAAGTACCGCCAGTTAGTATCGCGATGTCTTCCAACATTGCTTTTCTTCTATCACCAAATCCTGGAGCTTTCACTGCAGCCACTTTTAATGAACCGCGAATTTTATTTACAACCAATGTAGCCAATGCATCACTGTCAACATCTTCAGCAATTATTAATACTGGTTTTCCTGTTTGTACCGCTTTTTCTAATACTGGAAGTAATTCTTTCATACTCGAAATTTTCTTATCAGTAATCAAGATAAGTGGACTATCCATTACCACTTCCATTTTGTCCGCATCAGTAACAAAATAAGGTGAAATATATCCTCTGTCAAACTGCATTCCTTCTACTACTTCTACAGTAGTTTCAGTACCTTTAGCCTCTTCAACAGTTATTACTCCTTCTTTTTTCACACGTTTCATTGCCTCTGCAATTAACTTCCCGATAGTATTATCGTTGTTTGCAGAAATCGTTGCAACCTGCTCAATTTTCTTAGTGTCGTCACCAATTTTTTGAGATTGTTTACGTAAGTTTTCAACCACCGCAATCACTGCTTTGTCAATACCACGTTTCAAATCCATTGGATTAGCACCTGCTGCAACGTTTTTCAACCCTGCAGTTACAATTGCCTGTGCTAGAACTGTAGCTGTTGTAGTTCCATCTCCTGCAGCATCAGCTGTTTTCGATGCAACTTCTTTCAACATCTGAGCTCCCATATTTTCTACAGGATCTTTCAATTCGATTTCTTTTGCTACCGTTACACCATCCTTTGTTACACTCGGTGCACCATATTTTTTATCAATAATAACATTTCTTCCTTTTGGTCCCAATGTTACTTTCACTGCATTTGCCAAAGCATCAACGCCTTTTTTTAATTTGTCGCGTGCATCTACGTTAAATAAAATTTCTTTTGCCATTTTTTTTTGTTTTTTTAAATGATTATTTTAAATTAGAATTTAGAGATTAGTATTTAGAAGTTCTACTTATACAATAGCGAAAATATCGCTCTCTCTCATAATAAGAACATCTTTTCCGTCAACCTGAATTTCTGTTCCTGCGTATTTTCCATACAATACAATGTCACCTGCTTTTACAGTCATAGGTTCATCTTTTTTGCCTGTTCCTACAGCCAATACTTTTCCTCTTTGCGGTTTTTCTTTTGCTGTATCAGGAATAATAATTCCTCCTGCAGTTTTTTCTTCGGCGGCAGCTGGTTCTACTATTACTCTGTCTGCCAATGGTGTAATACTACCTTTACTCGTTGTTTTTGCCATTTTTATTATTATTTAAAGTTAAACTTAAGTTTTTGATTTTTAAAAATTTCGTTTGCCCTTTGTCAGATATTGTACCAAAAAACAATAAAGCATTAATAGCAGACAAATTTGCAGGTAATAACATTAATTCCAAAAAAATGTCAGAGATGTCTGTGACACTCTGACATTTTTTTGAGTTATATGTCAATTATTTTTTCTCAGGTGTCTT
>CAIRRW010000386.1 GCA_903881065.1 uncultured Bacteroidota bacterium | reverse complement strand
TTATAGGGGTAAGGCACAATAGTTATAGAAAGAAAATCAAATGGTGGTAGTAAGTAATTTTATAATAAAGATATTTGAATTTATTTTTCGGAGCAAAATAAGAGCGATTGCAATTTTTCCTTTCATTTTTATTCCTTCAAGAACTAAAATGAACAAGGTATTATTGAATCACGAAAAAATTCATTTACAACAGCAATTGGAACTTCTGATAATCCCTTTTTATGTTTGGTACTTGATTGAAAATATTTTTAAAGACTATGAAAATATTTCTTTTGAAAAAGAAGCTTTCGCAAATGAGAAAGATTTGAATTATTTGAGAAAAAGAAAACTTTTTAACTTTCTTAAATATTACAAATAATTAAATTGTTGCAGGGGGAGGCGGTGGTGGTGGCATAACTGAAAAAACTGTTGCCACTTCCTGTATATTTGTAGCCAATTCCCAACCTGTCATACCTTCTTTCCAAACGTGATGATTTTTTGTAAACTGCCCACTTTGAGTGTGCTGTTTAAGCTGTTCAATTGTGAACGGTCCCGATTGTTGCCCATTTAAAGAAATGTGATAAGCTATTACTGGTGGTGGTGGCGGTACGTTGTTATTAATATTATTCATCATTCCGCCCATTTGATTTCCCATCGCTCCGCCTATTCCCATTCCCATCATCAGACCAGCAGGATTTAATCCTGCACCTCCTCCAAGATTTACATTACTCATTTGCCCAAGATTTTCAGCAGCAGTTTTTAAAACTTCACTTTGTTTATCCAATTGGTAAACACTCATATTTTTTCCTTCCACCTGCATTGTTTTATCCTTTAATTCAATACCAAGTTCAGCCTCCAATTTTGTAGTTTGGAGATTTGCCGTAACTCTCCGAAGTTCATCATAATTTTTACTTTCCTTATCAAATTCAATGGTTGCAAGGTCAAAGCGTTTTAGGTTAACTCCAAAATCATTTTCTAAAACATCTTTTATTTTGGGTTGTATCAAATCGTTTATTTCTAAAATTTTTCTTTCGAGTTGTAAAACAGGTATTCCTTTTTCCGATGGAATATTTGTAATAATTCCTTTTACATATTTTGTTACCGCATCTTTAATTTGAGTTTTGAAATCTTCCAGCTCAAAATTTATCAGACGATGAAGTTTTATAAATTCCTTGTAATCTGTGATATTAAATGTGATTGAACCTCTTGCAGTAGTCGGAACACCAAAATCTAAAAATCGTGGGTCAAAAACATCAAAAAAAGGAATACCAAATTTAATTTGAATGTTGCCTGATAAGTTTATAAAATAAATTTCTGCTTGAAAAGGTGAATTGCCACCAAACGCAGAACCAACAATATTTGCAAGGATAGGAAAATTTGCAGTTTTTATTGTACTATCATAAGCTCCTATAATGAAGTCCTGTGTTGTTCCATCTTTTTGTTTATAAACAAATATGGCTACTTCACCCTCTTTCACTCTCAGACTGCTACCCCAGCGAATTGAGTTTTCTCGCTTGTTGTCGTTAAGTGTTGCGCCTTTTGGTCGCCACTTCCAAACAAGATACTCTTGTTCATCACAGCGGATTACATCCATTAATCCGCCTTCTGATTTATTTCCGAATAGTGCCATTTTAATTAATTTTAAATGTTTCTATATGTTTTAAAAATCCTTTGAAAGTATTATTTTGATATTACAAAAACGAAGTCCAATACAATTTTTCAATTTCTATTGACTGGTATTGCTTTGGCAATAATTTATTAGTGGATTTTAATTGAGATGTAAATGATTTAATACAATTATATTCTGTG
>CAIRRW010000385.1 GCA_903881065.1 uncultured Bacteroidota bacterium | reverse complement strand
TCTACTTTCGATTGGAAGATAAAAGATGGAATAAAAGATATTGAAATAGAACAGCGGAATGCTGATGAAGTAAAATACATACAGGGTTTGTGCGAGGGTGAATTAAAAACGATTTTGGTAACACCATTAAATAGTCCTGCTGTTAATTATGGTTTTGATGTAACACCTGCAAGGCTCATCAAAGGCTTGATTACTGAGAGAGGAATTTGCGGAGCGAATGAAAATGATATTTTGAATTTATTCCCTGTACATAAATAAATGAAAGAAACTGGAGTAATAAAGTTTAATTGCAATTGGATAAAGTCTGAACCATTGGCTCCCGCCTTGTTGATTGACTTGAACAGTTGGCGGAATAGAATGTTTGAATTAGGTTTCATCGGAGTGAATGATGAAGACATTGGCTATGGAAACATCAGTATCCGATTGAATGAAAATGAATTTATTATTTCAGGGTCAGCTACCGGAAAGTTAACTAACCTAACGAACGAACATTATACTAAGGTGGTGGAATATGATTTGGAGAAAAATAGTTTAAGTGCTGTAGGTCCTATTCTTGCCTCTTCTGAGTCCTTAACTCACGCAGTTATTTATGAATATGACAGGAGTATAAATGCCATAATTCATATTCATAATACGACGATGTGGAATCAGTTAATGAATAAAGTACCTACCACAAATAAAAATGTAGAATATGGAACTCCTGCAATGGCAATGGAAATGATACGATTATTTGATGAATCTGATTTAAGAAAACAAAAAGTATTGGTAATGGCAGGGCATCAGGATGGAATAATTTCCTTCGGAAAAGATTTGAATGAAGCCGGCAATCAACTATTAAACTTATTATAATGCACTTTAAAGGCGGCAAACCATACAACGATTATAGTTCGTACGTAAAAAGACAATTTAATCAGCGTGTTCAGAAAATCTCTTTGAACACTGGCTTCACTTGCCCCAACAGAGATGGTTCGAAAGGACTTGGTGGATGTACGTATTGTAATAACAATACGTTCAGTCCGGGATATGGCAAGCCAATGAAATCGGTTACAGAACAACTGAATGACGGCATTGTATTTTTCTCGAAGCTATATGATGCTCAAAAGTACTTTGCTTATTTCCAATCCTACACCAATACATACGCGCCAATTGAGCAGTTGAGAAGCATGTACTTGGAAGCTCTTGCGTATCCTAATGTTATTGGATTGGTAATCGGTACACGCCCAGATTGTATATCTCCCGAAATTGTAGAGATGCTTTCGGAACTTGCTAATTCACATTATGTTTCGCTGGAGTTTGGTGTGGAAAGCACATTAGACAGAACTTTAAATAAAATAAACAGGTGTCATACATTTGAAGAAACCAAAGCCGCTTATAAAATGGCTGAAAACAAAGGACTTTATTTAGGGGCCCATCTTATATTGAATCTTCCCGGAGAAAGCAGAGAAGAGATACTGAACCATGCAATAGAAATATCGAAACTCCCCATCAATACTATAAAGATTCATCAATTGCAGATTGTAAAACATACGGTAATGGCAATACAATACAAGGAAACTCCCGAAATGTTCAGCCTTTCCAACAGTGATGATTACATTGATTTGATAACAGAATTTGTTACGCTATTACGCCCTGATATTATAATTGAACGTTTCATCAGCGAATCGCCGAAACACTTGCTTATAGCCCCGAACTGGAAGGGAATGAAAAACTTTGAGATAGTGGATAAGATAGAAAAACGCCTAATTGAAAAAGATTTGTGGCAGGGGAAATTCTATAAATGATTTTAACTTAGCTTACCAATAAACAACGGAAGTTACCCTTCTGTTACTCTGGATGTCTTCACGTAATTAATATTCCTTTCTTTCAGGTAATTCAAAATAAAATTAAAACACACTTCGCGTTTACCGATAAGTTCCGGAGGGAACACACCTTTTTCGGTAAACAATCCATTCAAAAATAGATTGGCTGCTGAGTTGGCGGTATATCCTGTAGTACGCGCCATTGAAGAAGTTTGAGTAGTTGCATTATATTCATCATATAAGTTATAAACTACTTCTTCCCTTTTCCCGTCTTTGTTTTCACCTTTAACGGTAATGCGCATAACAGTTATTTCTTCTTCTATTTCTCCCAACTTCCATTCATTAAAAAGTATTTTACTTGTTACATCTAGCGGAGAAATGGATGTGCCGTTAACTGTTATTTTATCCTTACTGAAGAAACCACTTTCCTTTAGTACCCTTACATATTCAACATGTCCGGGATAACGAAGTGTTTTCTCTTTCATATTTTTGATGTGAGGCATTGTAAATATTATCGACCTTAATCCATCAGAGTTAAAAGATTCCAATGTTCCTACTTTATCAAATTCAAGAAACTCACAATCAGTTAATGGTTCGCGGACAATCAAATTTCCATTCTCTACATACCTTGCTGGGCGAGTATATTCTTCAATTACATCCACTGGAGAGAAAGGAGCCTTGTAACAGAATGGCCACTTTTTTATTTTGGGTAACCCTCCTACCAGACACTCGAAATCAGTCAATTTTAAAAGTTCATTGTATCGCCCCAAAATAATATTATCCATGCCCGGTGCTACTCCGCAGTCAACGATAGCGGTTACATTTTTCTCCCTTGCAAGTTTATCAAGGTCTAAAGAATTTTCGGGAAAAAAGGATATATCAATTACATTTTTTTCTGCTTCAATAATTCGCTTTAACGTTTCGTAACCAAGAAACCCTGGCACAGCACATATTACAAGATCAAATGATTTTATTGAAGATTGCAGTTTTTCTTTATTGCAAAC
>CAIRRW010000384.1 GCA_903881065.1 uncultured Bacteroidota bacterium | reverse complement strand
ACTATTCCCTCACATATAATGCACCTCTACTTTTGTACCCGAAAAGAGATTTAAATTTTTTTAAAATTCCAAGGCTAGTTAAGCGTGTGAATAAAGCAATTTTAATATTTTTTTATACAATACCTTTCATTTTTGAACATAAGACCTTTGTGCCCTCGTAAATAAACAGTAATTAAAATTTAAAATCATGTTAAAAAAAATAACCTTAGCGATACTTTTATTAATAGGAGTATCCTTAAATGCGTCTTCTCAAAGTATTACTAATTATTCGTTTTCAGCTACTAGTGGCAGCTATGTTGCATTGTCAGGTGCCACTTCGGCTTCCCTTACTGCAGGTACAGTGGATGATGGTTACATCAACTCAATTCCAATTGGTTTTAACTTCTGGTATATGGGCTCAAGCTATACCACTATTTCTGCAAGTACCAATGGATGGATGTTGCTGGGGGCTCCCATTTCCAATTCTTTCCCTACTAATTCATTGGCAAGTGCCGGAAATCAAGGACCAACTATTGCTCCGCTTTGGGATGATTTAAGTATACAAAATGCGTCAAATGTTTCATATATTACATCAGGTACTGCAGGAACAAGGATATTTACAATTCAATATCAGAATGCAAAATGGAATCACTTAGCTACAGGAAATACCATTTCATTTCAAGTGAACTTATATGAAGCAAATGGAAAAGTGGAATTTCTGTATAATCAGGAGTCAGGAGGTTCGTTATCTACATCAGCATCTATTGGCATCACCACATCTGCAATAGGTTCCGGAAATTATTTATCACTTAATGGAACCGGAACGAGTCCTTATGTTAATTCAAGTACCGAGACATCAAATTTGAACAGCAAACCGGCAACAGGTCAAAAATATGCGTTTACGCCACCTTTAACCACAGCACCTACTTCTCTATCGTTTACAGGAATTTTAAGTGATGGCATGACACTGAACTGGCTGGACAATGCAACTAATGAATCAGGTTATTTAATTTATCGTTCTACTGATGGTACCAACTTTACATTTGTAACACAAACTCCTGCAAACTATACCAGTTCTACACAAACAGGTCTTTCAGGCGGTACAACCTATTACTGGAAAATAATGGAACTGACAGAAGGAGCATTGAGTTCTGCATTAACAGGAAATCAGTCAACTCTTTGTACACCTGGTGCTGCACCCATTGTAACAAGTCCGGTAAATTATTGTCAAAATGCAACGGCATCGGCACTTACTGCCACCGGTAGTAATTTGTTGTGGGGCGGAGAAGCAGGTTCGATAGGCGGAACAGCTACTTTGACAACCAATGTAGCTGTTGATAATTCAACCAACAGCAGGAAATTGTATTTTACTACCACAGCAGCCAATCAATTTATTACCACTGTTGATTTTACTATTCCGGCCAACAGAACATTTACAGGTGTTGTACTTTCTATATTTAACAGTAGCGGCACCGTAATAGCCACTTCATCTACCATTACTACACTTACCACAACTGCTACTCCCCTAAAAATAACTAACTTATTCTATTATAATATTGCGTCAGCTGGTAATTACAGTATTGGTGTTTCAGCAGGGACAGGATATTTAGGGTATGATAATCCTACTTACCCTATAACAGAAAGCACAGGGAGTATTTTTATTTACAGTACAACCTCCATTTACGCCAGATGTTTCAATAATATCCAGTTTGTTACAGGTACAAGTTCCACAGCGCCAATTCCGTCTACAGCAATTACAGGTACTAAAATATATTATGTAAGCCAGACTGTAAGCGGATGCGTAAGCTCACAGGCCGCTATTACGGTAAATATATCCACACCAGTAATCTCTCAAATTCCAACATCAAGTTTAACATCATCCTATACATTTAGTGGTAATTCACTGGATATGTCTGGGAATAACAATGCCGGAATACTTCAAAATGCCCCATCATTAGTTGCTGACCGGTTTGGAAATGCAAATAGTGCCTATTTCTTGAATGGAAGTACCCAATATATTTCCACAACAGTACAATATACCAACCCAAATGATTTCACTGTTTCACTTTGGTTTAAAACAAATACTACAGCAGGAGGAAAACTTATCGGTTTTGGAAATACTCAAACAGGCTCAAGTGGAGTTTACAATAGACATGTCTATATGAATAATACAGGGCAGCTCTACTTTGGTGTATATCCGGCTGGCTATAAAACTATAAATACTACAGTGGCATATAATGATAATAACTGGCATTTAGTAACAGCTTCATTATCTTCAACTAGTGGAATGATATTATATATAGATGGAATTGAAGCAGCAACAGATGCCACCACCACAACTTGTGAAGCCACTTCAGGATTTTGGAGATTAGGATACGATAATTTGAATGGCTGGCCATCGCGTCCTAATAGTTTGTTTTTCAGAGGTGCTATAGACGATGCCTTGATTTATAATAGAGCACTTACACCTTCAGAAGTTACAACCTTGTTTACGTCACCTGATGGTGCAGGAAACAATGGACCTGTTTGTGCAGGAAGTACTGTAACTTTATCGGCAACTTCAGTTTCCGGAGCATCCTATTTATGGACGGGACCTAACAGCTTTTCATCAACATTGCAAAACCCTTCATTTTCATTTACAGCAGCAAAAGCGGGAGTATACACGCTACAAGTTACTAGTGCTGGATGCACTGCTAATGCATACACTAATTTGTTATCAACAAACAATTCAGGGCAATGGAGCGGAGCTGTAAGTTCCGATTGGTCAACACCTAACAATTGGTGTACTGGAGTGGTACCAACATCAACCACTAATGTCACCATACCATCATCTGCTACCAATATGCCATTAATAACAGGTAGTGCTCAATGTAAAAATTTAACCATTAATTCAGGAGGTACGCTTACTACATCTTCCACAGGTACTTTAAATATTGCGGGTACACTAACAAATAATGGAACCATGACCAATAGCGGAACAACAAATTTCAATGGCACTGCCGGACAACAAACAATGTCGGGTGTTTCCAACTTTTACAATTTAACGTTGGGCAATACAAACGGTCTCTTAATGTCGTCAGATATTGTGGTAAGTAATAATCTTACATTAACTTCAAGTATATTAAATACAAATAATTTTCAATTGACAGTTGGAGGTAATTTTACTAACAATGCTTCTTCTACAGCTTTAAACTCAGGAACAGGAACAGTTTATTTAAATGGCAGTGGAACTCAATCGTTAGGTGGTTCATCGGTAACTAATTTTAATAATCTTTCAATTTCAGGAACAGTTATTCTTACACGTACCATTAATATTGCAGGCGACCTGACAATAGCAAGCGGAACATTTGATCTTGCAAGTTTCACTGCAAACAGAACAGCATCCGGAGGAACATTAACGGTATCGAATAATTCGACATTGAAAATTGGAGGAACGAATACTTTTCCAACTAATTATACCACTATTACACTTGTTGTAGCAAGCACAGTTGAATATTCGGGTACCAATCAAACTGTGGCTAATCAGCCCTATGGGAACCTTACATTCAGCAGTTCCGGTGGAGCGGCAGTAAAAACGTTACCGTCAACAGCACTTAATATTATTGGAAATTTAAGCAGTGCACTAGGCGCAGGAACTTCCGTTACTTACACAGCAGCTTCAGATATTACTATTAATGGAATTGTTTCAATAGGTGCATCCACTACTTTTAATGGTAGCAGCTTTGCCATTAATGTTGGAGGGAACTGGACGAATAACGGCACTTTCAATGGCAATACCGGTACACTGACTTTTTTTCATCCCGGAATTGTAGTAACAGGAACCGGAACACAAAATTTTAATAATCTGACTATTTCTGCTTCATCAGTTAGTTTTCCTGCATCAACTATTTCTTTAACCGGAAATCTTTTAACAACCGGACCGGGAGACTTCATTCAGTCTGCAGGAGGAACATTCATCATGTCAGGCACAAGTAAAACGATAAGCGGTACAGGAATTTCAATTGAAAACCTTACCGTAAGCGGCAGCATCAGCACGTCTTCAAATTTAACATTGACAGGAAATTTAACAGTAAGTGGAAGTTTAACTGCAAGCACAGGAACAGTTAACATGAGTGGTGCATCAAAAAGCATATCAGGAGCAGGTACCACCAATTTTTCATCGTTATTCATTTCCGGTTCAATAACCGCAAGTTCCAATTTTTCTATATCATCAGGATTAATTGTAAATGGAACCTTTTCTGCTTCTGCAGGAATTGCAACATTTACAGGAACTTCCAGTTTAAGCGGCATAGCAAACCTGTATAATGTAACCATTAACGGAACCTCTTTACAATTGTCTGCCAACTGTATTTTGGGTATTGCTAATCAATTGACTATAACCGCAGGTACTCTAAATGTAAGCTCCCTGCCGAATACAGTAAGTTTTAATGGTGCAGTTGCTCAGAATATAAATGCGATAAGTTACAATAATCTGACGCTTGAAGGAGGCAACAGCAAAACTGCACTCGGAGCAATAACCGTACTTAATTCGATAACAATCGGCACCGGTACTACATTTATTGCTGGAAGTTATACTCACACCATTAAAGTTGATTGGAATAATAACGGAACTTTTAATGCCGGCTCAGGTACTGTTTCACTTGTAGGAGATCAGAATGCTGTAATAAGCGGAGCAACAACGTTTAATATTCTCACTCTTAATAAAACAAACATTACAAGTACAATGAGTTTGCAAAATAATGTGACTGTGGGAACATTAAATATGAATGAAGGACAGATTTATACAAATTCAAACACCCTAACTATTACTTCAACACGAACAGGGCCAGGGAAAATATTAGGCACTATACTTCGAAGCCATAGCTTTACTACAGGAGTTGCTTATGCTTTCGAAAGCCCAACTAATACGATTACATTTTCCTCCGTTTCAGGCGTAAGCAACATTACCGTTACTATTTCTGAAGGAAGTATAGTTGATTTTCCATTTGGTGGTTCTGCTCACGAACTTTACAATATCTCCATACCCACAGGAACTTACAATGCAACTTTGCGATTGGACTATGAAGATGATGAATTAAATGGCAATAACGAATCGTCAATGGTAATATGGCATTATAATGGCTCGGTTTGGGTACCATCAGGTAAAACTGCAAATGACACAGCCCTGAATTATGTTGAACAAAGTGGGCTGACAAATTTAAATAATCGATGGGCACTTTCGGATAATGCAAACGTAGTAGAATGGAACGGTAGTGTAAGCAGCGATTGGAATACAGCTGCCAACTGGACGGTTACTCAAGGTTCAGCTTCCATGCCACCTGCATCATTGGATATTGTTAACTTAGGAACAGGAGCTTTTACAAATAATCCTACCATCAGTAATACGGTAGCCGTTAAAAATATAAATTTTGGAAGTGTTCAACCCGTTACACTTAATATTAGTACTGGTGGAACACTTACGTCTGGAGATATTATTGGAAAGTGGAGTACTAATATGACACATACCATCAATGTAAATAATCAGACATTAACAGTAAAAGGTGAATTAACATTAAGTGATGGTGTAACAGGACATGCAATTAATTTAACAGTTGGTTCAGGAACGGTTAGTGTTTTAGGTTCAATTACAGAGTCGGGTATGGCAAATATAACCTATAGCGGTGCCGGAGCATTAAATGTTTTTACTAATTTTAATTACATTAATGGCGTATTTACAGCTGGAAACAGCACCTTCACTTACAATGGAGATAGTAATCAAAAAATTGGTTCCGTAGGCTATTATAATTTAACTCTCAATAATTCTTCAGCAGCTTTTTCCATAACAAATGATATGACCATAGGAGGAAACCTAAACCTGATTGCCGGTGAGCTTGATAACTATTCTGTTACCACAATAGGAGGGAACGTATCCATTGCTTCAGGAGCAATAATGCATAACCATAGTATATTGCATGTTGGCGGCAATTGGGTTAATAATGGAATTTATAATGGGGAAGGAGTAAAAGTAATTTTTGACGGTACCGGAACTCAAACAATCTCTGCAACCACATTTAATAATCTGGAGATTAACAAACCTATTGGTACAGCAGCAGAACTTGTAGGGAATATTATAATAGAAGGTGATTTAAATGTAACATCAGGCACTTTTGACGTAAAAACATTTGATTGTAGCAGAAGTGTACAGGGAGGTACTGCAACATTGGCAAACTCGGGAACTTTAATAGTTGGTGCAAATAACCCGCCAATGAACTTTTCAAATTATTCATTCGGAAATTCAAGCACTCTAATTGCAAACGGTACAAGTCCTCAATCGATTTATTTCCCTGATTATGCTTTTGGCAATCTGATATTAAGAAATACAGGAACTAAGACACTGTTGTCATCAATTAAAATAAATGGGGATTTAACAATAGAAAGTGGAGCAACTTTAGATGGAGGTTCCAATACAATAACATTATATGGTAACTGGATTAATAGCGGATCATTTTCACCATCCACAAGTATTGTATTATTTGCAGGAATTTCTAAAAATATTACGGGCAATTCAACTTTCAACAGGGCAACAATTACAGGCAGTTACACGATTTTGAATGATAACACATTTAACGGACTTCTTGACATTACTCATACCGGTTCTTTTAGTGCAGGAAATACCATTAACATTAAAATGAATGGTGATTTAATAAACAGTGGAATTTTATACACACTTGGAACCACCACATTTACAGGGAATGTACTGCAGACATTAAGTTTGATAAATGCAGTGCAAACAGTAGCTATTACAGTCAACTTTAATGGAACAGTGTCCCCTGTATTAAATTCTACTTCTGCACCTCAGTTTGGCTATCTCAACATTAACAATACTGGTGGAGTAAATCCAAGTGTAGGTTGGACCGTACTTTATAATATGACTGTTGGTTCCGGAGCTTTATTTAATGGTGGTCCTTCCACACACACTTTATCCGGCGATTTAACAAATAATGGAATCATAACCAGCAGCGGTAATATTGATTTTATTCCAACTGCTGCAGCAGCAATTAACCTTGGCAATAATTTTACAAGTACAGGAACTGTGATATTTGGAGGTTCAGGATTAATGACTATTTCAGGAACCCCAACTTCTTTTTATAATTTGGTATTCTCCAATACAAATAGTTCTGGAATTACAGCAACTTCAAACTGGAATATTTATAATAATATAATAATAAATAGTGGTTCTGTTTTTAAAGCAGGCCCATATTCACATATAGTTAATGGAGACTTT
>CAIRRW010000383.1 GCA_903881065.1 uncultured Bacteroidota bacterium | reverse complement strand
TCGTTTCGGGAAGCACAAAACGACTGGAACAAAGGCTCGGGGGGCGGGCGGCGGAAAAAGTTCCGCAAAACGAAGATATGGAGCTTTTGAAATTCCATGTTTCTGCCTCGCTAAAGTTGATTTTAAATGTTCTGTACAAGGATAAAATACTTTCTGACGAAGATATTCAGCTCGCAACAAAAGATTTGCAGCAATATTTCAGAAGAACTGCATCAGGAAAAACCATCCGTCAACTTTCGGACGACCTTTTTTTAGCAGTCATGGAAGCGCATAAGAGCCAACGAAGAAAAGGCTTTACCCCTGCCCCACTCTACAAATACCTTGATGTTTATTTCAAAGGAGGATTACTCTCTACAACCCTCGAACACGTTGAGCGGACCGTAAAGCCATACATCCAAAAAAACAAGGAAATAACCGATTCAATAAACGCAACCAGTGATTTTTACGAACTCTTTGTAAGAAGCAACAACAACAGTGAAGTGTACCGAAAAGCCACACAGAACCTGAACAAAAAGAAAGTAAAAACCTATCTCGATTTTTTCAATCAGGCAGTTGTAGAACATAAAAATTTCAACAAACAGTTAGTTTATCAAACGCTTACAAGTCAATAAAATCAATATAAATACAAACAAATAAAAAAAGTATGAGCGCATCAAAAAACAATTTCAGAGACCAAAGAGTACTGAACAAAGTAGAATACCATTGCTGGATTGTATATCTACCAGGAGCGAAGTGGATGGACAAAGCCACAGGAATACAAATCAGTATGCCACCTAAAAAAACCTACAATGGATTTATATCCAAACCCGATAAAGGGTTGCAGGGATTGAGAAATTTAGTTCAGGAACGTGCATCCATCATTGAAAAAGCAATCATGTACAATACACAGCTTGACATAGAAATAATGCAGTGGGACACGATAAATAAATGCTGGAAATAATTAACTGCAGTACAGATAAAAACAACTTAAACATAGAAATCATGGTTGAATACATAATAGTTCTCGCAGCTGGTTTGGTTTATATTACCATCACATTGATTGAATGGATTAGAAAAAGAAAATCCAGTAAAAATAAAGCATACATAGAGCTACAGCAAAAGCAGCAAAAAGAAATTATAGGGGCAAGGGAATTATTATTCGTCCATGCTGATGGCGAACTTTTCTACGAGACAAAAAATGTTGCTGCCTGTATTGGAGGTCTTACCGAAAATGAAGAGTACTACAATCCAAACGAATCGGTTTCAGGACTTCAAAATATATTTTATGTGCCTAATTATTATTTGAAAAAGAAATGATAAAACTAAAGTTAACAGCCTTTGATATTACTGCATTCGCTCAATTTTGCGGCTACACCTGTACTCATATTAAAATTGAGATAGACAAGTTCGTCCATCGTAAAAAAACGATTGACCTGTTGCAGCTGAAAGTATCACATGAAGAAATGAAAATAATGTTTAAGCAATTTGCGATTCGCGAATTGAGAATTGTCGAAATAAATCCAAAAAAGAAATATTCGATTAAACTATCACCTATCCAATGTATGTTGATATTAATGTATTCAGAGGATTTTATCAAGCATACAAGAGATGAATATAAAATCATGAGTATTCAGCAGCAAAAGGACATTATCTATAAGGAGTTACTAACCAAATAAAAATATAATATGGCAAAAGAATTAGAACTAACAGGGCAGTCTTTTAAAACGGTAAGAGAGTTTTATAAAATGAGTAAGAAGCAGTTTTTTTTAAACATCGCTCCCATCAGGAAGCAATTAGACAAACTTGCAGGAAGAAAAAATTACAGGCAGTTGCTTCCTACACAGGTGCAATTGATAAAAACACACTTTGAAGGATAATCATTAATACAAACAAATATGAGCAACAGTGAATTTAGAAAAATGCAAAACGAACTCGATAGAATTGGCATAGCCACAAGTATTCAGAGAGTAAGTGAAAAAAGATACGAATTGTATATCAACTTTGAATTAATCAAAGTCAGAAAGCAACGAAGAAGCATTATTAATGCAATAATTAAAAAACACAAGGAACATGAATCTGAAATACTTTAATTTGAATATGGGAGAAGATTCTTTAAAGGAGTTAAGGAATAAGTATGTGAGAAAGCATCATCCTGATCGATTTACAAGTGAGATGGAAAAGAAAAGGAACAACATTATATTGAGTGAGATTAATGCAGAATATGATGCGGTTTTGAAGGAAAGAAAAAATCCAAGCAACCAACCAACCGACCGACCATCGGCGGCGGAACAGGACGAAAACATAGTTAATCAGGCACAAAATATTTTTCAGGCATTAACCAATGGAAAGGGGGTTGACTACAATCTGCTTACAGCCACATTGGTAAAAGTAAAGGATTATACAACGCTGTTTGAAATCTATAAAAGAAAATATGGAATAGACACAATGCTTCATTTAAAAAATAGCATTAAGGATAAAAAAACAATTCAGGGCATCGAAGAAGTAATACAGATAAGCATTGCAGCAAATAATTTAGGAAACACTTTAAATAATATATTCAGATGGAGAAAATAATTTTAATAGTAATATTCATTGGCGGATTAAGAACAACCATTGAAGAAATAAAAATTGTGTATAGAATGCTGGTTAACCTTGCAAGGCTGAAAAAGATAGGCTTTCATCCTTCCGATTTTCCTGTATGTGATTGCGAGAGCTGCAAGGCTCAAAAGGCAGAAGATAAGGAAGATTATCAGCAAAAAATGTTTGACAGTTATGTCGAACTTGAATCAAAACAGGTTTATAACAATCTATTCTACACAATATTTGTTGCTGGAATAACCGTCTTTTCACTGCTTACCTATCTTCATTTAATTATTAATTTTTAAAACAAAAACAATGGCTAAACAAAACAAAAATCTAAAGGAAAGCGAAATAGTAACGCTTGTAAAAAAAGAACAGAACG
Organism: uncultured Bacteroidota bacterium; assembly: GCA_903881065.1. GTDB lineage: Bacteria > Bacteroidota > Bacteroidia > 2-12-FULL-35-15 > 2-12-FULL-35-15 > 2-12-FULL-35-15. The sequence continues at coordinate 333 of CAIRRW010000383.1, read as the reverse complement.
CCTTTAAAGAACAGGCGCAAACCATTATTAACGTGATGGGAGTTCATCTATTTACTATAGAACAGTTTCGTAAAAGAATGGTAATACCATCCACTGTTCCGAATGGAAGTTCAAAAAAAATATCATGGTCAGAAGCTAGATTTATTTTGAGCAGACTGGAAGAAAACGGATTAGCTGTTACAGAGCCTAACATAAAGGATGCGTATCAGGTTACACTTGACTTTAATACACGATTGTATAAATACAAAGAGCGAATTAATAAACTACAGGAAGAATCAGGGTTACTTGAAACCTGCATTGATGTTATTGTAGAAGAGCAGATGGCACTAAAGC
>CAIRRW010000382.1 GCA_903881065.1 uncultured Bacteroidota bacterium | reverse complement strand
TTTTTTGAGAGTATTGATATCTCTAAAAGTAATATCGGCATTCGCATATTGATTTTGCTCAATCTGCGTATTAATAATACCTTCCACCAGATTATCAATCGTTTCCGAATCGTATTTCTTTAAGCTTCGCGAAGCTGCCTCCACCGAATCTGCCATCATCAGCACAGCAGTTTCCTTGGAAAAAGGAATAGGTCCGGGATAATGAAACTTGGCTTCATCTATTTCAGCATCCGGAAAAGTGTTCTGAAACGAACGGTAAAAATAAGAAGTAAGCGAAGTGCCGTGGTGTGTGCGTATAAAATCAATTATATGCTCGGGCAGGTTATTCGCTCTCGCAATTTCAATGCCTTTAATCACATGTCCGATAATGATGGCGGCCGATTCGTCAAAGCTGATTTCATCATGCGGATTAATTCCGTTCGCCTGATTTTCGATAAAATACATTGGCATTTCCATCTTGCCGATATCATGAAACAATGCGCCTGTGCGAACCAGCAAGGTATTGCCGCCGATAGTATATATTGCTTCTTCGGCAAGATTAGCTACCTGCAGCGAGTGCTGGAATGTACCCGGAGCGCGGTAAGCAAGCTCGCGCAGCAGTTTTCCGTTGGTATCCGACAGTTCCAGAAGAGAAACATCGGAAGTAAAACCAAATATCTTTTCGAAGATAAATATTAACGGATAAGAAAAAACGGTGAGCGTTGCGCTAACGCCAAACCACGCAAAATCAAACCAGGTAATGGCATCGTTGCCGCCTTCCTGAATAATAGTGATGCCGACAAACGAAACAGAATAGGTAAGAAAAATGAGTGTTGCCGAAATAAATATCTGCGAACGGTTACGCAAATTCACAATGCTAAAAATGGCTACCATACCGCCAAGCAGTTGAATAAATGTAAATTCGAAACGATTGGGAGCCATAAACGAAATAAGAAGAACAGCTACCAAATGCACAAACAGCGCCACTCTTGTATCAAAAAAGGAACGTATAATAATAGGTAAAATGCAAAAAGGTAAAATATAAATACTGAACGATTGTGAGTTGGAACCCAATCGTGCCATCAAAACCTGCAGAATAATTAATAACAGGATAAAAGTTATCTTAGTATTATCCATCACAATTTCCTTTCGGAAGAATGTCAAAAACGCTATTAATACAGACAGACAGATGGAAACAATTAATATCTGCCCCAGTAAAATTAAGAAATAGCTCCCTGCTCCTACCGATTGTCCGTCATATTCAGCTTTTAACGACTCGAGCACCTGATATTTTTTGGCATCAATTATTTCTCCTTTCGAAACAATTGCCTGATCTTTCAATATAATATCACGGGTCAGTGAAATATCATCAATGGATTGTTTCAGTATTTTATCTGTAGTGGTCTTATCATAAAATACAGAATGGGTAATCAGGTTTTCGAGTAAGGAAGAAACAAATTTAACATCAACCGTTTTCACGTTTGCGCTTAACTGCTGCTGTGCATAAGCAAAAGCAGTGTTGATGGTATAAAAATTGTTGAGGTCGCGCTCCTCGGCAACATTATTATTTAATAATTCAATGGTAAAATCAGCCGGTTTATTTTCTATTACATCCACAGGTTCAATAATTCCTTTTGAGTAGATAGAATCTAAAATCGAATTGGTTACCGCAAATGTTGCCTCTTTTAAAGGTTTAGGTTTCCTGCTGTCCCATTTTAAATCAAATTCTTTTGCAAGCTCCTCCTTTTTTGCTTTTATTACCTTGTCATCTATTTTGAAATACGGCTTTGAATTCTTTATTACATCTGCTTTTTCATTTGCCAGTTCTTCATTTGATTTTTTAATTGCGAAATCAAATGGAGCAATCAAATCGTCGTGAAACCAAGGCTTTCCTTTTAAATTATGAAACTCATACATAAATTTCCCCTGCTTCGGAAATATGGAAACAATAGCAGCAATAGCTATTACAACAAGTATAGCTTTATATATCTCGGGATGGCTGTGACGAATAAACGAAATTAACTTTTTCACTTTTGTTTTTAATAATAAGGCGAAAATAACCATTATTTATGCACAGAATAGAATAAATAGTAATTCATTTGTACACATCTTTATTCACAATGTGCCAATATATTTTCCACCAATCAGTAATAAACGTAAATTTGAGCCCGATTTTAAAAAGCAATTAACAATAAAACAATTTATAAAAATGAAAGAAGTTTATATTATTTCAGCAGTTCGTACACCAATAGGAAGTTTTGGCGGTGCATTATCAGGTATTTCAGCAACAAAATTAGGCGCTGTAGCAATTAAAGGTGCTGTGGCAAAAGCAGGCATTGATGCAAAAGAAGTGGAACAGGTATTTATGGGAAGTGTGATACAGGCTAATCTTGGACAGGCACCTGCACGTCAGGCGGCATTGTTTGCTGGTTTGCCGAACACAGTACCTTGCACCACAGTAAATAAAGTATGTGCATCAGGTATGAAAGCAATAATGCTGGCTGCACAGACAATTATGTGCGGTGATGCTGATGTAGTAGTAGCAGGCGGTATGGAGAATATGAGTCAGGTTCCTTTTTATTCTGAAAACCTTAGATGGGGAAATAAATACGGTAACGTAACAATGATTGATGGTCTTGCAAAAGACGGTTTGATTGACGTTTACAATAATTATCCAATGGGAAATGCATCGGATTTATGTGCAAAAGAATGTAATATTTCGCGTGAAGAACAGGATGCTTTTGCCATTGAATCGTACAAACGTTCGCAAGCTGCCTGGGCTGCCGGTAGATTTAATGATGAGATAGTTCCTGTTGAAATCCCTCAGCGCAAAGGCGATCCAATCATTATGAAAGAAGATGAAGAATATAAAAATGTTCGTTTCGATAAAATCCCTGAATTAAAACCTGCATTTACAAAAGATGGAACTGCAACTGCTGCAAATTCTTCCACAATGAATGATGGTGCAGCTGCATTAGTATTGATGAGTAAAGAAAAAGCGGAGAAATTAGGATTGAAACCAATTGCAATACTTCGCGGATATGCCGATGCTGCTCATGCTCCGGAATGGTTTACTACTGCGCCTTCTTTGGCTGTGCCTCTAGCTGTTTCAAAAGCCGGATTAACGTTAGGAGATATTAATTATTTCGAATTGAATGAAGCATTTTCAACTGTCGGAATTGTGAATATGCAGAAGATGAAACTGGATGCAAGCAAAGTAAATGTGAATGGCGGTGCGGTTTCTCTAGGACATCCTCTTGGCTGTTCCGGTGCTCGTATTATTGTTACATTAATACATGTGCTGCAACAAAATAAAGCTAAATACGGTGCTGCAGGAATATGCAATGGCGGCGGTGGTGCATCAGCTGTCGTGGTTGAATTAATTTAATTTCAAATTCCAAATTTCAAATTATGGCAAAGCTCGAAAAGTTCGAAGACATGGAGGTTTGGCAAAAAGCCAGAAAGCTTTGCAATGATATTTACCACTTAACTTTAAAAGGAAGTTTTGCAACGGATTTTAAATTAAGAGATCAGATAAATGGTTCAAGTGGTTCCGTAATGGATAATATTGCAGAAGGATTTGAACGCGATGGAAGAATTGAATTCAGACAATTTTTGAGTATTGCCAAAGGTTCCAGTGGTGAAGTTCGTTCTCAATTATGCAGAGCAAGCGATAGAAATCAT
>CAIRRW010000381.1 GCA_903881065.1 uncultured Bacteroidota bacterium | reverse complement strand
CTTTGCACAAAAAGACACAATAATAAAACTGGACAGTTTAAAATTGAAGGTAGCTAACCCATTTAAATTGTATTCTTATCAGGATTTAAAATTTAATTCTCCTAATATATTTAATCATGCCTCCTTTACTATAATACCTTCTATGTACGATATGAATTATTTTAATTCATTAAGTAATAATGAAAGAGATCCTGTTTTTAAAAAGGCAACACTTATTTATCGTAATAATCAATATTATAATGCACTAGGAATTAATTCGTCTGGTAATAGCATTTACGGTGCATTAATAATGGGTTCTATAAACTATTTATTTTATCTGCTTGATAATAAATAATTGATTTATTTTTTCATTGATGATGTTCATTCACCAATGAACTTCCTAACAAAACTCTTTACAACATTGTAAAGAGTTTTTTGTTTTATCAATCGCATCTTATTAATGATTAATTTCAACCAAAATTTTATACCCCATTTATGAAAAGATTTACTTTGCTGTTCAGTTTATTTCTTTCGAGTGCTTTATTATCCGCACAAACATCCACACAACTCAATTCAGCAGAAATAATTCAGGCCATGGAAAAGCTGAATACTGTTGGCAGTGTGCTGTATATTGCAGCGCATCCGGATGATGAGAACACGCGTTTGCTGGCTTATCTGGCCAATGAAAAGAAATACCGTACCGGTTATCTTGCACTTACCCGTGGTGATGGAGGACAGAATTTAGTGGGTAAGGAGCAGGGCGATTTACTCGGATTGGTGCGTACTCAGGAGCTTCTGGCAGCACGAAGAACAGATGGTGCCGAACAGTTTTTTACAAGAGCAAATGATTTTGGTTATTCTAAAAATCCGGATGAAACATTTACATTCTGGAACAGAGATAGTATTTTATCGGATGTGGTGCTGGCAATTAGAAAGTTTAAACCTGATGTTATTATTTGCCGCTTTCCTACCACCGGTGAAGGCGGACACGGGCATCATACCGCTTCTGCAATACTTGCAAATGAAGCTTTTGATGATGCTGCAAACCCGGCTAAGTTTCCTGAACAATTAAAATATACGGAGGTGTGGCAGGCAAAGCGAATTTTTTGGAACACCTTTAATTTCGGCGGTACCAACACTACTGCGCCTAATCAATTAAAAATTGATGTTGGAGTTTTCAATCCATTATTAGGAAAAAGTTATGGTGAGATAGCTGCTGAAAGCCGCTCGTTTCATAAGAGTCAGGGATTCGGTTCTGCTAAACAAAGAGGTACAAATATTGAATATTTTAAATTGCTGAAAGGCGACAGCGTTAAAAACGACTTGCTTGAAGGCATTAATACCAGCTGGAATAAATTTAAAGGCACCGAAAAACTTCAGAAATTAATTGATGATTGTATAAGGAAGTTTAATCCCCAGCAACCTGATAAAAGTACAGTTGACCTGATTGCGATATACCACGAATTAAAAGGGTTGGATGAAAAGGATGCGAAACTAAATTATTGGAAACAAAAGAAATTAAAGGAAACAGAAACGTTGATTCTTGCATGTTCAGGCTTGTGGATAGAGGCTATGGCTACTGATTATATTGGCATTCCGGGGCAGGATATAAACATTACAACACAGGTAGTAAACAGAAATAAGGGTTCAATAAAACTGAATGGTATTTCTTTTTTGAAGCAAACTGACACTGCTACAGCCCTTATATTAAAGCAGAATGAACTAATTACTTTCAAGCATAAAGAGAAATTGTCGGCAACGGCACCTTACTCAAACCCTTATTGGCTCAACGAAAAACATGATATTGGAATTTATACGGTGCATAATCCTTCGTTGATTGGCAAACCTGAAAATGATGCTTTCGCTAAAGTTGTATTTGATATTACTGTTGAAGATTTGAATTTAAAAGTAGAACGTGCAATTGTTTACAAAGCTACGGACCCTGTGAAAGGAGAGGTGTACAGACCTTTTGAAATACTTCCGCCTGCCACTGTTAATATTTCGGATAAGGTTTTTGTATTTACTGATGCGAATGCAAAAATAATTCAGTTGACTGTAAAGGCTAATACTGCTGATGTTTCGGGTACATTGCAATTAAAAGGAGATGAAGGATGGAACATTTCCATTAAAAATCCGGAATTTAAACTTGCTAATAAAGGAGATGAAATAATTATTGAAGCATCCGTTACCGCAGCCAAAGGCGCTAAAGACGGACAGTTGAATGCTTCTGTACTTATTAATAATGTGGCTTATACTAAAAGTATAAAGCGAATTGAATATGATCATATTCCGTATCAATTTATATTAAGTGATGCCGAGGCTGGTTTGGTAAATATAGATTTAAAAAAGTCAGGTATTAATATAGGTTATATTCCCGGTGCCGGAGATGATGTACCTGCCTGCCTTAAGCAGATTGGTTACAATGTAACAATGCTTACGGATGATTTACTGACAAATGAAAATCTTTCAAAATACAATGCAATTGTAACAGGGGTGCGTGCTTACAACACCAATGAGCGTTTGCAAATTCATTATAACAAGTTGATGGAATATGTAAATAATGGCGGAAACCTTATTGTGCAGTACAATACCAACAATCAGATTGGGCCTGTAAAAGCAAAGATTGCACCATATCCATTTACTATTTCACGTGACAGAGTTACAGATGAAAAAGCGGATGTGAATTTTATTAGTGAAAAACATTCCGTACTTAATTTCCCAAATTCAATCACTCAAAAAGACTTCAATGGTTGGGTTCAGGAGCGTGGAATATACTTTGCAAGTGATATTGATAGAGCGTATGAAACAATTTTCAGCATGAAGGATCCGAATGAAAAATTAAATAATGGAAGTCTGATTGTTGCAAAATATGGCAAAGGAAATTTTGTTTATACAGGTCTGGTATTCTTTCGCGAATTACCCGCCGGTGTGCCGGGCGCTTACCGTTTGTTTGTAAATTTATTAAGCATTCCTCAGAATAAATAGAATGACAAAACGAAAAGAAAAGCTGCCTGTTTTCAAAAACTGGAACTTTGTATATGCTTTCGTCGTTGGTGCATTGATGGTAATCATAATTTCACTTTATCTATTTACACAATACTATAAATGAGTTTAATTGATTGGATTGTTTTAATAATAACTCTTCTCTCCATTATTTCTTATGGTGTTTGGAAAAGTCGTGGAGCAAAAAACATTCAAGGATTTTTATTAGCAGACAGAAAATTACACTGGTACCACATCGGCTTATCTGTGATGGCTACACAGGCAAGTGCCATTACTTTTTTATCTGCGCCAGGGCAAGGTTTTAATGACGGATTGCGGTTTGTTCAATTCTATTTCGGTCTGCCATTGGCAATGGTAGTGCTGTGTATAACGTTTATTCCTATCTTCCATAAACTAAATGTTTATACCGCTTATGAATATCTGGAGAAACGATTTGATAACAAAACACGTTCTCTTACAGCGTTGCTTTTTCTTTTGCAGCGGGGACTTTCAACAGGAATTACCATTTACGCACCTGCAATTATTCTATCCACAATATTAAATATTGACATTAATTATACCATTTTAGCCAATGGCGTTCTTGTGATAGCATACACTGTATATGGCGGTACTAAAGCGGTTTCGTACACGCAGATGCTTCAGATGACGATTATGTTCGGCGGTTTATTTCTTGCTGCTTATATGGTAGTTCATTTATTGCCCGCTAATGTTGGTTTTGCCGATGCGCTGCATATTGCGGGTAAAATGAATAAATTAAATACTATTGATACAAAGTTTGATTTGAACAATAGATATAATATCTGGTCAGGAATTATTGGTGGATTTTTTCTTCATCTTTCTTATTTCGGTACTGATCAATCGCAGGTTGGGCGCTACCTAACAGGAAGTTCAGTAACACAAAGCCGGCTTGGAGTAATAATGAACGGACTGGTGAAGATACCTATGCAGTTTTTTATTTTGCTTATTGGAGTATTGGTATTTACATTTTATCAGTTTCATCAATCACCTCTTGTATTTAATAAAGTAGAAGTTAATCGCATTGAAAACAGTGAATATAAAGGGCAGTATCAGCAGCTCGAAAGTGATTATAAAAAAGTGTTTGATGAAAAACAAAGTCATATAAGTAAATTGGTAGATGCTCTGCATGCTAATGATACCAAGGAAATAGATAAGCAGGGAGAAGAGCTAAAGGTGTTTGATAAAAAGAATACTGCTATTAGAAAAGAAGCAGTTGCGTTGATGGAAAAGAATAGTAAACTGGCTGATACAAATGATATCAATTATATTTTCCTGACCTTCGTAACACAGCAAATGCCTGTTGGGATAATCGGTTTATTGATTGCCATTATTTTTCTTGCAGCAATGGGAGCTACTGCAAGTGGGCTTAATTCATTGGCATCTACAACTGTTGTTGATTTCTATAAAAGGTTATACAGAAAGGAGGCAAGCGACAAAAACTATCTATCGGCATCCCGTTGGGCAACTGTTTTCTGGGGTATGTTTTGTATAATAACTGCTTTGTATGCAAGCAAATTAGGCAATATGATAGAGGCTGTAAATATTCTTGGCTCTTTATTCTATGGAACTATACTGGGAATATTTTTAGTTGCTTTTTATATGAAAAAGATTAACGGGAATGCAGTGTTTTATGCCGCTTTAATTGCTGAATCATTTATTGTTTATGCATGGATAACCAACCTGACAGCTTTTCTTTGGCTAAACGTAATTGGTTGTGCTATGGTGATGGGTTTAGCTTTCATCATT
>CAIRRW010000380.1 GCA_903881065.1 uncultured Bacteroidota bacterium | reverse complement strand
TTAGATTAACTTTTTATTAATATTTCCAAACAATAATTGCTATTAGGAATTGTAACGACACGGGAAGTAAAAAACAAATATGAATTAAATAAACAAAACAAATAATGAAAACATTAAAATTTATTGAAGTAAAATCGGAAATTGGGGCAGGAACAAGAGGCGCCAGCATGGGGATTGATGCCATTAAAATTGCGGCATTAGACTATGGAAGCAATATGTTCAAACAATTTGAAACAGTTGAAATAAAAACAGAAAACCAATTGTTGTTTGAAGCTGCAAAGCCTGCCTATGCTAAGCGAATAGGTGGAATTCTTTCTATTTACGAAAGGGTAGCCTCTCAAGTTTCCCAAACATTAAAGAAAAACAATTTCCCTATCGTATTGGCTGGTGACCACAGTACAGCCGGCGGAACTATTGCAGGTATTAAAATGGCGTATCCTAAACTTAAACTTGGTGTTATTTGGATAGATGCCCATGCTGATATACATAGCCCATATACCACTCCCACAGGAAACATGCACGGTATGCCTCTTGCTACAGCATTGGGAGAAGATAACATTGCTAACAAAATGAATAAGCCCGATAAAGAAACACTTGAACTTTGGGGGAAAATGAAAAAGCTAGGTGGAATTACTCCTAAAATCACTTACAAGGATATTGTATATATTGGTGTTCGGGATGTGGAGCCGGAAGAAAGCTATCTACTTAAGAAGCATAAAATAAAAGCATTTACTACTGCTGAAGTGAAACGTAACGGAGTTGAAAAGATTGCTCGTGATACTTTGGCTCATCTAAATCATTGCAACTTAATTTATGTTTCTTTTGATGTGGATAGTATGGATTCGTCCATTTCAAAAGGTACTGGAACGCCTGTACGTAATGGGATTACAGAAAAGGAAGCCGGTAGTTTATGTGTACGTTTAGTGCAGAATGAAAAAGTTTGTTGCTTCGAGATTTGCGAAGTAAATCCTACTCTTGACAAGGAAAATTTAATGGCGGAAAACACCTTCGAGATTCTTCAAAAGGTAGTAAGTCAGCTTACTTATTAGTTGTTTAACTTTTAAGAGAATCTTGTATCTAATTGAATTATGAATATTGAACAAATACTACAGGTAAAAACCATTGAAGCTATAAATACGCTTTATGGAGGCGCTGTGGATAAAGTGGTGTTTGAAAAAACAAATCCTGACTTTAAGGGTGATTTTACCTTAGTGGTTTTTAACTTCCTGAAACTATCGAAGAAGAAACCGGAAGTTACTGCTGAAGGAATAGGTAATTACCTGAAAACAAATGTTGCTGAAGTTGCTGAATTCAACGTAGTAAAAGGATTTCTGAATATCGTGATAGCGGATTCATATTGGCTTTCTTATTTAAATTCTATTTCCAACAAATCCATTATTAATGCTGAATTACCTGCCAATGCTCCTATAATAATGGTTGAATACTCGTCACCAAACACAAATAAACCATTGCATCTTGGACATGTTCGTAATAATTTGCTTGGGTATTCTGTGGCTGAAATATTGAAAGCCGCGGGCAACAAGGTTATTAAAACTAACATAGTTAACGACCGAGGAATTCATATTTGTAAATCAATGCTTGCCTGGCAGAAATGGGGAAATGAAGAAACTCCTGAATCGTCGAATATCAAAGGTGATCATTTGGTAGGTAAATATTATGTACTGTTTGATAAAAATTACAAATTACAGATTGCAGATTGTAAAATGAAAGGCATGAGTGATGAGGATGCAGAGAAAAATGCACCTATGATGCTCGAGATTAAAGAAATGCTATTGAAATGGGAAATGGGAGATAAGGAAGTACGTGAGCTGTGGACAATGATGAACGGATGGGTGTACAAAGGGTTTGATGCTACTTATAAAATGATGGGGGTGGATTTCGATAAAGTATATTACGAAAGCAATACCTACATTTTGGGCAAGGATATTATTGATGACGGACTTAAAAAAGGGGTATTAAAACGCAGGGCAGATAATTCAGTATATATTGATTTAACTGCCGATGGACTAGATGAAAAAACATTGCTTCGTGCTGATGGCACCTCCTTATATATGACGCAGGACCTTGGAACTGCTGCACAACGTTATAAGGAATCGCACTTTAATAAGCTAATATTTACTGTTGGTAATGAACAGGATTATCATTTTAAAGTATTGTTTTTGATACTCAATAAACTTGGTTATGATTGGGCAAAGGGTCTGTTTCATTTATCATACGGTATGGTAGAGCTGCCTGAAGGAAAAATGAAATCGAGGGAAGGAACAGTGGTGGATGCCGATGATTTGATGGCAGGAATGATTAATACGGCTGCCGTTACTACGAAAGAACTTGGTAAAGTAGAAAATCTGACTGAGGAAGAAGCTAATTATTTATATAAAACAATAGGATTAGGTGCGCTTAAATACTTTATTTTAAAAGTAGACCCTAAAAAGAAGATGCTTTTCAACCCCGCCGAATCCATTGATTTTAATGGAAACACTGCGCCATTTATCATGTTTAATTATGTACGGGTACAAGCTTTGCTTCGTAAGGCAAAAGATTCAACAGGTTTTAATCCTACAGCCGAATTTAATAATACTGCGGTACTATTGCCAAAAGAAAAAGAATTGATAATTAAATTATACAGCTTCACTCCTACTCTATCTCAGGCGGCTACAGAGTTTAGCCCTGCATTGATTGCAAATTACGTTTATGATTTAGCCAAGGAATACAGCCAGTATTACCACGATACACCCATATTAAAAGAAGAAAATTTGGAAGTAATGTGTTTCCGTCTGCACCTTTCCAATACTATTGGCGCTGCCATAAAATCCGCTATGAAATTATTAGGTATTGAAGTTCCGGAAAGGATGTAAGGTAATCTTGATTCATGTAAATTTCGCTTGATAGTAGTTCAATTTAAGGACAAATGCATTTAAAATTTGCTATTTTGACTTTGAAGTAGTTAAACCATACGATATCAATAGGTATGCGTTGGGTGTTTATAATCTATCAACGGAACTAAGAATGGAATTGAATTATGCTTAAATAATTAGATAGACACTATTCATAATTACAATTAGCTAAAAATTTTATAATATATGACATCTAATGAAACCATCCACCATTTCTGATATTAAAAAAGAATTAAAAACGCTTGATAAGCAGCAAACAATAGAATTATGTATGCGATTGGCTAAATATAAGAAGGAAAATAAGGAATTACTTACTTATCTTCTTTTCGATTCGGTTGATGAAAATAGGTTTATAACAAACATTAAAGAGGAGATTAATGACTTATTTAGTCATATGAATACCACCAACATGTACTTTACTCGGAAAAGCGTGCGTAAAGTATTAC
>CAIRRW010000379.1 GCA_903881065.1 uncultured Bacteroidota bacterium | reverse complement strand
TTTTGTAGTTGAATATTTTATCTAAAAAATGAAAAAGAATTTACTTATTTATGTATCAATTGTAATGTTTTCAGTGCCAATAGTTTTTATAGGCTGTAAAAAAGCAGCTTTAGATACGACCAAACCTGTCATTACACTAAACGGATTAGCAATCACTTATTGGCAATTCAATAAATCTTATTCTGATTTGGGAGCTTCTGCGAATGATGATAAAGACGGAACAGTACCTGTAATCACATCAGGCAATGTAAATCCTGGAGTAATTGGCACATATACAATAAATTATTCAGCAACCGATGCTGCAGGTAATGTAGCTACAGCAACAAGAACAGTATATGTTGTTAATTTTTGCGGTACTTATAATTTAGTACAAACATTATGTACAGATACTTCCAGAAATACAATTCCAGGGCATCCTGATTCTGCTATTGTTAATGCTGCTGCTCCATTATTACCGGGATTTTATGATATGTCAATAACTAACTTTGGTAGAAGAACCGCAAATCTCGTTTCTACAACTTTTTATGGCAATCTTATCACCGTATATAAACAAACAAACTTGACTGGAACAACTGGCGACCAAATAGAAGCTACTGGAACCATTTCAGGAACAGGTGTTGGTACAAATAAGCTGAAATTTACATTTCATTTTATTGAACGAACTGCCACCGATTCTATTTTCAACCAAGGTACCTCGGTATTTACGCATAGATAGCAATTACTTATTTCTTAAACAAAAAAGAGCCTCGCAATTTGCGAGGCTCTTTTTTTAACATAATAGTTATGTTGTGGTTATAAAAGAACTTACTATCCTTTTCCTTGACCAACTTTAACTTTAGGAGCATCTTTCTTAGGCTCATCCTTTTTAGGAGCATCCTTTTTTGCAGGTTTTGCAGTACCTTTGCTTGCTTTCTCTGCTTTTGCTTTTTCAGCTTCAGCAATAGAATCTGCTACCATTTTAGCTTTCATTTCTGAAGCATATTTTGCAATTGAATCTTCTGCTGCTTTTGCTTTTGATGCTGCTTTTGCAGATGCATCAGCTGCAATTGAATCTTGTTTTGCTTTTTCTTTTGCAGCTTTTTCTTCTGCGCTAGGTCCGCAAGCTACGAATGTAAACATTCCTGCTACGGCAACTAATGATAATACTTTTTTCATTTTGTGTTTGTGTTTTTAAATTTTAATTAATCGGGCGCAAAAGTACACTTTTCTTTGATATATCAATATTTAAACTTCAAATTTGCAAAATTTAACTATATTTGCACCCGAATTTAAAAACTAACATAATAAACACAAAACAAAAATGAAAAAATTAATTTTAAGTATGACTTCAATTGCTTTATTAGCAATTACATTAACAAACACAGGGTGTAAGAAATCTGATGCAGACACTACAAAACCTGTTATCACAATTGTAGGTTCAAATCCGTATTATTTCCAAGTTTCAACAACCACGGCTTCTTATTTAGACCAAGGTGCATCCGCAAATGATGATGTGGATGGTGCTTTAGTTGCAACTCCATCAGGAACTGTAACTTCTACACAGTTGGGAACTTATACAATAACGTATACTGCAACTGATAAAGCAGGAAACGTTGCTACCGCTACTAGAACTGTTTATGTTGTTGATATTGCCGGTGCTTACGCTACAGTAGTTGATGATACAGTACCTAGCGTAGGAGCACCTTTTACTTATGCTGATAACATGACAATGACTTCTGACGGGAAAGTAACTGTTACTAAGTTTGGTGATTATACTGGCGGAAGTGTTCATTTCAATTTGAATGGACCAAGTTCACTTACTTTACCTTCTCAAACTGTTACTTGTGGTAGTCCTTCTGCTAGCAGAACTTTCAGTGGTTCAGGAACTATTAATTCAACTGCTCCTACAGTAGTTATAAATTTTACTGAAGGAATTGTTGGTGCCGCATCAGGTAATTATAAAGAAACGTATACTAGATAATATCAATTATCTATAAATAAAAAAGCCTCACAGAAATGTGAGGCTTTTTTATTTTA
>CAIRRW010000378.1 GCA_903881065.1 uncultured Bacteroidota bacterium | reverse complement strand
CGTTCCCAAGTTTAAATTATCGCAAAGAAGGGGAACTGGAAACAGTATTAAATAATCTGAATGCAGAAAAAGAAAAACTAAATGTAAATGGAACGTATGGTGTAAATTTAATAGTTCAAAAAACAAATCCACTTTACGAAAAACATTTGAAAATATGTGTTGAAAAAAAAGTCCCTTTTTATATCACGTCACTTGGGAGCCCAAAGCAAGTTATAGAACAAGCACATAGTTACGGAGCAAAAGTGTTTTGTGATGTTACAAATATTGAACATGCACAAAAATGTTTTGAATTGGGCTGTGATGGATTTATTGCAGTAGGACAGGGTGCTGGTGGTCATGCAGGGCCAAATCCTTTGCAAGTACTTGTTCCTTCTTTACATCACCATTTCCCGAATACGATGATTATTGCAGCTGGTGGCATAGCAACAGGTGCAGGTGTATTATCTATGCTTGCTGTTGGGGCGTCAGGAGTTTCTGTAGGTACTCGCTTTATTGCTACTACTGAAGCAACCGTAAGTAATGAATATAAAAAAGCTATTGTTACTTCCGAGATGAATGATATTGTACTTACCGAAAAAATTTCAGGAACCCCATGTACTATAATTGATACTCCATTTGCAAAGAAGATAGGTTACAGACAAAATTGGTTTGAAAAAATGCTGTCAACAAATTCTACTACCAAGAAATATTTTAAAATGTGGGTTCAAATAAGTGGAATGAAAAAGCTAGAAGCATCTGTTCACCCGGGTAATTATAATACATTATGGTGTGCTGGTCAAAGTGTAGAATTAATTGAAGACATTATTTCTGTTAAAGAAATTGTAGAAAGAATAAAAGAAGAAACACTAGAAGCGCACAAAACTTTGGAATCTATTTTTTAAAAATCAATTTCCAACACACATGGGCAATGGTCCGAATGCTTTGCTTCCGGAAGTATTGCAACTCGTTTTAGTTTAGATTTTAAATTTTCACTTACCAAATTATAGTCAATACGCCATCCAAGATTTTTAGCTCTCGAATTAAATCTATAACTCCACCACGTATAATTGTGAGGTTCAGTATTAAAATGACGGAAGCTATCCACAAACCCTGATTTCATAAATGAATCAATCCACTCTCTTTCCTCTGGTAAAAATCCACTGCTTTTTGCATTACTCTTTGGATTATGAATATCTATAGGTTGATGACAAATATTATAGTCGCCGCAAATAATAAGTTTAGGGCGTTCTTTCTTTAATTTATCAATATACTTTTGAAAATCTGCAAGCCATTTCATTTTAAACGCTTGCCTTTCTTCACCGCTGCTACCGCTTGGATGATAAACACTAAGTACAGAAACATCGCCATAATCAGCACGAATAACACGACCTTCAAAATCATATTCAGCTATACCACAGCCATACTCCACATGATCAGGTTTAGTTTTTGTAAAAATAGCTACACCACTGTATCCCTTCTTTTGTGCCGGAAACCAATAATGATGATAACCTGCATCCTCAAATATTTTTAAATCGAGTTGGCCTGGTTCTGCCTTTAATTCCTGTACACATAGAATGTCCGGGTTGGTTGCTTTTAACCAGTCTATTAACCCTTTGCTCATTGCCGAACGAATACCATTCAGATTATATGTTACAATTTTTTTCATCTATTTCCGTTATATTATATTAATACAAAAGTATAAAATGCTTTTGTTCCCACATAATTAGTATTTTTAAATCTGTGAATTTAAGAGGATGCCTTGTTTTACTACTGGTTTTATTTTCTGTGAAATGTTTTTCTCAGAGCACAGGCATCCCTCGTATCAAAACTTTAAACAGTAATAAAGATACTATTCAACTCGATTCGTTAAGTATTGTTCCTGGTTCGGTAACTATTGCAACTTCCGATGGAATGCGACTTGACACCGCTTATTATAAAATAAATTACGCTGAGGGGAAATTAATATTGAATAAGAAAAAGTTAATTCTGAATAATATTACTTCAACTTTAATTTCTTCTTATAGAACTTTTCCTTTTCTTTTTTCTGAAACAACAAAACATAAAGACATAAGCAGAGTTAAACCTGATTTGTTAGGTAATACTAACCCATTCAGCTATGATATAAAATCGGAGAATGATGATATATTTAAAATGGAAGGGCTAAATAAAACAGGAAGTATTTCACGTGGTTTTTCTGTTGGAAATAGTCAGGATATGGTTGTTAACTCAAATTTGAATTTGCAATTATCCGGGCACTTGGGTAATAATATTGATATACTTTTAGCAGCTACTGATAATAATATTCCTATCCAGCCGGAAGGGAATACGCAGCAATTGCAGGAGTTTGATAAGGTATTTATTCAACTTTCCAATGCTAACTCAAAATTAATTGCAGGCGATTTTGTATTGACTCGACCAACAGGATACTTTATGAATTTCAATAAAAAGGCGCAAGGGATAAGTTTTTCTACTGCCGTTAAAACGAATACAGACAATGAAATTAAAGCCAAACAGGGAGTTTACAAAACTTCATTCAGTGCTGCCATATCAAAAGGGAAGTTTGCAAGAAATCAAATACAGGGAATTGAAGGGAATCAAGGGCCATACAGATTAATTGGAGCAGAGAATGAGCAGTTTATTATTATTTTATCCGGTTCGGAGAAAGTTTATATTGATGGAAAGGTGTTGGAACGCGGACAGGAAAATGACTACATAATTAATTATAATACCGGGGAAATTATATTTACTGCAAAGCAATTAATTACTAAAGATAAACGTATAGTAGTTGAATTTCAATATTCCGATAAAAATTACACGCGCTCTTTATTTCATTTTGGAAACGATTATGAACAAAACAAATTGAAAGTTCATTTTCATATTTATTCCGAACAGGACAGTAAGAATCAGCCATTGCAGCAGACATTAACAGATGACGATAAAAGGTTAATGGCTCGTGTTGGTGATACGTTATCTTCTGCTGTAAAGCTAAGTATTGATAGTGTGGCGTGGAGCAATTCACTGGTATTATATAAAAAAATTGATACAACCTATAATGGGTTGCCATATAAAAGCATTCTAGTTTATAGTACAGATAGCACAAAAGCTCATTTTCAAGCATCTTTCAGCAATGTGGGTACAGGTAAGGGGCATTACAATCAGATAGTATCAAATGCAAATGGAAAAGTATTTCAATGGGTTGCTCCAACTGGTCCGGGAGGAGATTCGTTGCATGGAAGTTATGAACCCGTTGTACAGTTAATCACTCCGAAGAAAAAGCAAATGGTTACTGCCGGTTTTGAGTATGCATTTAATAAAAACAATAAACTTACTGTTGAAACTGCTTTGAGCAATAATGATGTTAATACTTTTTCAACTATCGATAAGAATAAGGATGTGGGGTATGCCTTTAAATTAAATTACGATAACTCCATTCCTTTGTCAACAAAAGCACCAACGGATAGTATAAAGAAAGGCGCAATATTGCTTACTAATGTAAATTATGAATATGTTCAGAAATATTTTTCACCTATAGAACGATACCGAAGTGTGGAGTTTGAACGCGATTGGAATCTTGGAAATGCGGTACTTACAGATGATCAACATATTATAGGTGCTTCTGTAGCTTTATCAAAAAAAGGATTTGGAATGATTGGATATAAGTTCAATGCATTTTTGGGAGGAGCAGCGTATAATGCAGATAAGAATAATGTTACATTAAACTTTAATAAAAAAGGATTTAGTATGATGTACGATGGCAGTTTGCTTAATTCTTCAAGTATTACTAATACTTACTTTTACAGGCATAAGAGTGGAATATCACAGAAGATAAAAAAAATAAGTATCGGATTAAAGGATGAGTTTGAGCAAAATAAATTTGCATTACAAAAAAAGGATTCGCTGCTATCTAATAGCTATAAATTCTGGGAATGGCAGGCATATATTCAAAATGCAGACACTACAAAAAACAGGTACGGAATAAATTATAAACAACGAACCGACTTTGTAGTGAATAATGATAAGGGTTCCACATCCCTTGTTCAATCTGCATTTGCACAAAATTATGGAGGTTTTCTGGAGTTCAAAAAGAATCCTAACAGCCAGTTGAAACTAAATGCTTCGTACAGGATATTGACTCCGAGAGATACTTCGTTGAAACCTGACAATTCATTAGTTGCAAGAATAGAATATAGCTTTAAGTTATTTAAAGGGTTAATTTCATCCAACTCATTTTATGAAATCGGTTCGGGACTGGAAGCTAAAAAAGAATATTCATTTATTCAGGTGGCTGCAGGGTTGGGCGTTTATCAATGGATTGACTATAACGGCGATGGTATAAAGCAGTTAAACGAATTTGAAGTAGCACCTATACCAAGCCTTGCAACGTATATAAAAGTATATACCCCAACAAGTACGTATATTAAAACGTACAATAATCAATTCAGTGAAGTGTTAATGATAAAGCCTCCTAATGTATGGGCAACCAATAAAGGTTTCAAGAAGTTTCTTTCTCGGTTCTCTGACCAAACGTCTTATCGCGTGGATAGAAAATCACTGGAAAGTGATTTAACAAAAGCATATAATCCTTTTTTAATAATACCGAATGATACCAGTAAGGAGGCTTTTAAAACATTGGTTACGCTTAACTCATCGTTCAGAAATACGTTATTTATAAATCAGTTAAGTTCAATAATAGGAGTCGATTTATCATTTCAGGATATTCGTAACAAATCATTATTGACAAATGGTTTTGAGTCCCGACAAAATACGTATGAAGAAGTGCGTGTACGATGGAATATTATTAAAGAGTTGAGTTGGAATTTAGACTGCATCAATGGTTTGAAAGCAAACAGTTCGCAATATTTAAGTACACGCGATTTCAATATTCTATTTTATTCTGCTGAACCGAAATTTAATTATCAACCTAATACTGCTTTCAGGGTTTCCGTTTCTTTTAAATACAGCGATAAGAGAAACACCGCTAATCCTGATTCATTGATTCAGGAACGTGCTATATTGCAGAATTACGGGGTGGAATTAAAATGGAATGTATTGAATAAAGGAAGTTTTAATTTGAAAGCAAATTATATTCAGATAAAATATAATGCTTCGGAACAGAATACTTCATTGGCTTTTGAAATGCTGGATGCATTAAAAAAGGGACAAAATATAACTTGGGGAGTTGCTTATCAACGAAATTTATCAAACAATTTGCAGTTGAGCATTACGTATGATGGTCGTAAATCAGAAGGTACAAAAGCAATACATACCGGTGGTGCGCAGATAAGGGCATATTTTTAGTTTGCTATTTGTCAATGTTGGGTTGTAAATAGCTTTCAAAATGTATCTTTGACTTATTGATAAACATCTGATTTCAGATATCTAGCATAACCTACAAGTTGTGATTTGCTTTCAAAATGTATCTTTGACTTATTGATAAACATCAAGTGTACACCAGCTCAGTAGATCCTGTATGTTGTGATTTGCTTTCAAAATGTATCTTTGACTTATTGATAAACATCCAAGCTGCACACCAAGAGGTATTAAATGCAGTTGTGATTTGCTTTCAAAATGTATCTTTGACTTATTGATAAACATCCAAGAAAGTGGAACTTTACAAGGATGGGTGTTGTGATTTGCTTTCAAAATGTATCTTTGACTTATTGATAAACATCTCACTGTTT
>CAIRRW010000377.1 GCA_903881065.1 uncultured Bacteroidota bacterium | reverse complement strand
TAATTTATGCACAAACACCGCACCACTAACCCTTTAAATATAGTAGTAATAGTAGCTGCACTTGGTTATTTTGTTGACATCTACGATTTAATTCTTTTCAGCATTGTACGTGTGCCCAGCCTCAAAGCCATTGGATTGGAAACTGATTTGGCTGTAAAAAATGCGGGCGTATATTTATTAAATATGCAGATGATAGGTATGCTGCTTGGCGGTATTGTATGGGGTGTGCTGGGTGATAAACGTGGACGACTCTCCACTTTGTTTTTAACAATTTTGCTTTATTCACTTGCAAATATTGCCAACGGATTTGTTCAAACTCTCAACCAATATGCCATACTGCGCGTGATTGCAGGCTTTGGGTTAGCAGGTGAATTGGGCATAGGCATCACTCTTGTTTCCGAAATAATGACGAAAGAAACTCGCGCATGGGGTACCAGTATTGTTTCCGGTGTGGGGATAGTAGGAGCAGCATTTGCATTTCTGGTGGCACAATGGGGATGGCGTGAAGCTTATTGGGTAGGTGGTGTAATCGGGTTGATGCTGCTTGCTTTGCGAGTGTATATTCAAGAATCAGGAATGTTTAACAGTATAAAAGAAACTTCGGCAAAGCGAGGGAATTTCTTCAGTATATTTAGAGATACACGTAAATTTACAAAGTATATTTCCTCTATTTTTATTGGTATTCCGGTATGGTTCACCATTGGTATTCTTGTTACTTTTTCAAAAGAATTTGGTGTGGCATTAGGTATTACTGGTGCAATAGATCCGGGTAAATCCATTATGTTTCATTATTTCGGTGCTGCCTTGGGAAGTATAATTACAGGAGTGATAAGTCAGCTATTGAAGTCGAGGAAAAAAGCACTGTGGATTTCCATTACTGCACTTTCATTTTTATGTGTTTGGTTTTTCTCCGCCAATGGATATAGCACCACTACATTCTATTTTATTTTGTTTCTGCTTGGTATTGCGCAAGGTTATTGGGCAATATTTGTTACCGTTGCTTCCGAACAGTTTGGCACCAACATTCGTTCCACGGTAACTACCACGGTTCCTAATTTTGTACGCGGAGCAACAATTCTGATGCTTATCTGGTGGAAATATCTTACCTCAAGTATTGGTATTATTCAGGCTTCTATGATAGTAGGAGCAGTGGTTATCGTCCTTGCTGTTATTGCTGTTTTCTTTATCGAGGAAACACATGCAAAGGAATTGGATTATATAGAAGTATAATAAGATGAATAAAAAAACATTAGTAATTGGGGCATCGGATAATCCGGAACGGTACTCGTTTAAAGCCGCAAATTCATTACACAATCACGGACATGAAGTGGTACTGTTTGGCAAAAGAAGCGGAACAGTAATAGGTCAGGAAATTATTAAAGACCGCCCGATTTTGCAAAACATTGATACAGTTACATTGTACATCAATCCTGACCATCAGAAGGAATGGGTTGATTATATTCTGTCGATAAAGCCGAAACGAGTGGTGTTTAATCCCGGAACGGAAAATGCTGAATTTGAAAAACTACTTCAGCAAAATAATATTGAACCGATGGAAGCCTGCACACTGGTGCTGCTTTCGATAGGAGATTACTGATTGTATTGCTTTCGTTATTAAAATTGAGATTCCTCACTACGTTCGGAATGACAGATTTTATTTATGTTTTGGGAAGGAGGAGGAAAACGGCGAAGCCGTTTTCCTCCTCCTTCTGTCCCTAATTACAAAACGCTTGTCATTCCGAACATAGTGAGGAATCTCTG
>CAIRRW010000376.1 GCA_903881065.1 uncultured Bacteroidota bacterium | reverse complement strand
TGTTTTTCATTTATAAGTTAAGTTGTCCACGCTACTCAAATTATTTGCCATTGATAATTATTTGCCAAATTGACACTTATTTTAAATAAAAAGACAGAATTCGTAAGAATTCTGTCTTTTTTTCGAATAAGAATAAAGTTATTTTGAATCTTTTAATAATTTATCCAATGCTGCTTCTAATCCACCGCCACGTAATTCATTTCCTTTAGCAATAATAATTCCGTTTTCATCCAAAAGGAATGGAGCAGGAATGCTTTGAACACCATAAATAGCTGCAGGCTGAGAATTCCAGCCGCCAAGGTCGCTCATGTGATTTTCCCATAATAAGCCGTCTTTTTCAATTGCTGCCATCCAAGCCTCTTTTTTCTGGTCTAGGGAAACACTCATAACGGTAAATCCTTTAGCTGTTTTAAATTTTGCGTCTTTATATTTGTTGTAGGCAGCTACCACATTAGGGTTTTCCATTCGACAAGGACCACACCATGAAGCCCAGAAATCAAGCAAAACAATTTTACCTTTCAATGAAGAAAGTGAGATTTCTTTATCCTTTGGGTTTTTGAATTTTAATTCAGGTGCTTTATTCCCAATTGCTGTTCCTACGGCAGGGCCTGACTGAAACTTCACAAAGCCAAAAGCAAGAACTGAAAATGCTGCTAATACTAATACGAGGTTTACTTTTTTCATTGATTTAGTTATCGAATAGTTAATTGTTATTGTATAGTTTTATTATTGCCTAATTCTAAAATAAGGTTGGCAAAGATACTATTTTCTAACAATTTCTGCGCCAAGTTTCTGAAGGCGTACATCTATGTTCTGATAACCTCTGTCAATCTGTTCAATATTATGGATGGTACTTTTTCCACTAGCGGAAAGCGCAGCAATAAGCAAGGAAACACCGGCACGTATATCCGGTGAAGTCATAGAAATACCTTTTAGCTTGTGTTCGCGATTCAATCCTATAACTGTAGCACGGTGGGGGTCGCAAAGAATAATCTGTGCACCCATATCTATCAATTTATCAACGAAGAACAAACGGCTTTCGAACATTTTCTGATGAATAAGTACTGTACCTTTAGCCTGAGTAGCCACAACTAAAATGATGCTTAATAAATCGGGGGTGAAGCCCGGCCAGATAGCATCAGCAATGGTAAGGATGGAGCCATCAATAAAAGTATCTATTTCATAATTTTCCTGCGAAGGAATATAGATATCATCTCCTCTGCGTTCCAATTTTATTCCTAATCGCTGGAATACTGAAGGAATTACTCCTAACGCTTCATAATCCACATCTTTAATGGTTATTTCCGATTGCGTCATAGCAGCTAATCCAATAAAACTACCAACTTCAATCATATCTGGCAACATACGATGTGTAGTTCCACCTAGGTATTCAACGCCTTCAATGGTTAATAAGTTGGAACCGATACCCGAAATTTTAGCACCCATACGGTTGAGCATTTTACAAAGTTGCTGAATGTAAGGTTCACAGGCAGCATTATAAATAGTAGTTATGCCTTTTGCAAGTACTGCAGCCATTAAAATGTTGGCAGTACCGGTAACAGAAGCTTCATCAAGCAACATGTAGCAGCCTTTCAGATTATTTGCTTCTACTTTGTAAAAATCATTGGTATCGTCATAAATAAACTTAGCACCTAATGCCTGAAATCCAATAAAGTGTGTATCCAACCTACGTCTTCCAATTTTATCGCCGCCAGGTTTTGGAATATAGCCTTTTCCAAAGCGGGAAAGTAAAGGGCCAACAATCATTATGGAACCTCTTAAACTTCCTCCTTTCTTTCTGAATTCAGCGGAATTCAAATAATCAACATTTACATTGTCGGCTTGAAAAGTATATTGTTCGTGTCCGGTTTTCTCCACTTTTACTCCTAAATCCCGAAGCAAATCAATTAGTTTATTTACATCTACAATATCAGGAATATTGTTGATTACTACTTTTTCGGGAGTAAGTAATACAGCACACAATATCTGCAAAGCTTCATTTTTAGCTCCTTGTGGCATAATTTCTCCTTTTAGTTTTTTACCGCCAGTTATTTCGAATACGCTCATTTTAGTTGATATTAAAGATGGAAAGTGATGTTAATATAGATTGTGAATTTTAATTATTACGAAGGACGAACAAAATAAGCTTGTATAAGCGAAAGAGATATTTATTTTACGAACTTTTGATTGTTAATTAACATTATAAAAATGGAAGTGTTTTGAAGAAACTTATATTTAATAACAAATGTTAGTGTCACAAATTATTATAACTAAAATCAGTTATGCAATAAATGAGTAATTTAGCCGATTGTAAGCATAAAAAGGGTATAAATAATAAATTGTGACGTTAAAATTTCTTTACATAAAGTTTCTGATAGTAGCTTTTATTCCGTTCTTATTTACTGCCTGTAATCCGTCACGAAGACTAAAGGAAGGTGATCATTTGCTTGCGAAAAACCGAGTAATAGATAAAAGTACTAAAATTTCGAATACTGATATTAGCGGATATATTAAACAAAAGCCGAATCGTAAAATATTTAAAGTAGTACGATTTCACCTTTGGTTACACAATCTGGTTAATGAAGATAGAGTGAAACGCAGGCGCGCAGCTCATAATTTGAAATTTGCCAGGAGAAATGAAAAGCGGGTAGCAAAGGGTAAATCACCTAAAAAAACACCGAGAATTTTATTTGGAGAATGGGTACTTGATAATAGTGAAGCTCCTATAGTATATGACTCTATGCTTACAAATAAATCGGCAAGACAAATAAAATCTTTACTTTATAAAAAGGGGTATTTTGTCAGTTCGGTACATGATTCTATAAGTTATACCGCTCGAAAAGAAGTAAAAGTGTATTATAAGATTAAAGCTGCGGCACCGTATACTATTAATCGATTGGATTATAAAATACCTGACGATTCTTTAAAACAGTATGTATTTGGTGATACTGCAGGTTCATTGATAATAAGAGGAGGAAATTATGATGAGGATGTTTTTGATAAAGAACGGGAACGGATTACCACAAATCTTAATAATAATGGCTATTATTTATTTACTAAGGATTATATCTATTATCAATGGGATTCATTAGGAAATAAAGTGAATATAACACTTGGAATAAAAAATTTCGCTAATAAGTTTAATGAAAGCTCAGATTCCATTGTTGAATCACCTCATCGAAAGTTTTATTTGAATAATATTTTTATTGAAACTGATTATGTTTCTAAAAAGCAAGGAGGATTTGCAAAGGATACAACTAAGTTGGATGAATATGGGGCGTCATCAGGTATTAAGGAAGCTATGTATTTTGTTTTGCATAC
>CAIRRW010000375.1 GCA_903881065.1 uncultured Bacteroidota bacterium | reverse complement strand
TAGTTTTTAATTTCCTTCATTGAGTTTTTTAAATCCTCAACTTAGTTTTCTAAATCGTTCACTTGGTTTTTATAAAACTTCATTAGGATAGTTGTGGCATTCTTTTTTCATAAAATATTTTTTCGATTACCATTTAAACAGTTTCTTATGCTACAATCCACAATTTAGCAAACTTAATAAGCAATTGTTTTTGACCAACTCCTTCAAAAAACACAGTAGCCTTATTATTCGGGAATGCACCTTCCATGCTAATCACCTTTCCATTCCCAAATCTATCATGAAGCACATTCATTCCTACCTGTAAATTGCGTAGACTTTCTGTATCAAAATCAGTAGTTGATTTTTGTGCACTATTAACTTTAACTAACTTTTTTCCAATTACAGGGCGTTGTGTAAACGTCTCTTTTGCTTTGCCTGTCCTCAATTTCGGCTTGCTCGAATAATCTTCCATCCCAAACATTCCGCCACTATTTTCTGAAGGTAATTCAAGATATTTTTCATCCAGTTCTTCAATAAAACGGCTCGGTTCACTGTAAATTAAATTCCCCCATTTATATCGTGAAGTAGAGTAGGTGAGTGTTGCGCGCTTTTCCGCTCTCGTAAGTGCCACATAAAATAATCTTCGTTCCTCTTCCAAATCCGCTCTGTCAGTGAGCGACATCTGCGAAGGAAATAAATTTTCTTCCAATCCAACAATAAAAACATATTTGAATTCCAGTCCCTTTGCCGAATGTATCGTCATCAACGTAACTTTATTTCTATCCTCTTCAGTTTCCGCTTTTTTATCGGCATCCGTCATCAAGGCAATATCCTGCATAAAAATATTTAATGTCGGTTCTTTTGTTTTGATTGCTGAGCTTACCGAAGCATTGTTTTGCTCCTCTTGAAACATCGGCTCAATTTTCAATTCTTCCTCTTTTTCTTCCTCAATTTGAACTTTTAAATCTGAAATTTCTTCCTCCCCAATATCATTCAATACCTCAATCTCGCTTTCCGAAAATTCTTTCAAACCATTCAAAAGTTCCTGAATGTTTTCGTGTCTGCTCACACCTTCAGGCGTTTTATCAGCATATAAATCACGAAGTATTCCTGAATGCACAGCAATATGTTGCCCCAAATCATAGGCATTTTGATAATGAAGCATTGCAGAAAAACTTTTTATCATCGAAGCAAATTCATCCACTT
The DNA here is from genome assembly GCA_903881065.1 of uncultured Bacteroidota bacterium. Classification (GTDB taxonomy): domain Bacteria; phylum Bacteroidota; class Bacteroidia; order 2-12-FULL-35-15; family 2-12-FULL-35-15; genus 2-12-FULL-35-15. The sequence continues at coordinate 17,990 of CAIRRW010000375.1, read as the reverse complement.
TCGTTTTTGCTCCAGCATGTAATCCAATTTCAAATTCATTAATATTTTCGATTACCTTCCAAAGGCTTATATTATGGTCGTTTGCAGCCACTATTATTCTGTCCAAAGTAGTATCACCAATTCCTCGTGCAGGATAATTAATAATCCGTTTCAACGATTCCTCATCGTTATTATTTATCGTCAACCGATAATACGCAAGCAAATCCTTCACTTCTTTTCGTTGATAAAAAGAAACTCCGCCATAAATCCGATAATCAATATTCTGTTTTCGCAGCGCCTCTTCCATCGCTCTCGACTGAGCATTGGTGCGGTAAAGTATCGCAAAATCGCGGTTATGCGCCTGCTCATTCATCTTCGTATCGAATATCGAACTAGCCACATAATTCCCCTCCGAATTATCACTTTCAGTACGCACCACTTTTATTAATTCCCCTTCTGCATTATCTGTAAAACTGCTTTTCTTCAGCTGTTCCTTATTATTCTTTATTACCGAATTTGCTGCACCAACAATGTTTTTGGTTGACCGATAATTCTGTTCCAATTTAAACGTATTCAATTCAGGGTAATCCTTCTCAAAATTTAAAATGTTCTGAATATTGGCACCTCTGAACGAATAAATACTTTGTGCATCATCCCCAACCACGCATATATTGCGGAAAGCAGCCGCCAGTTGTTTCACAATCACATACTGCGAAAAGTTAGTATCCTGATACTCATCCACCAGAATATATTTGAATTTATGCTGATATTTATGCAGCACAGCCGGAAAATCGCGAAGCAAAATATTAGTATTAAAAAGCAAATCATCAAAATCCATTGCCCCGGCCTTAAAACATCTGTTGGCATACATCTGATACACAATCCCCATTTTCGGTTTCACCGCCTGCCTGTCTTCCTCCATTATCTGCGGATTATTTAGATAAGCCGAAGCCGAAATCAAATTATTTTTCGCCGTCGAAATCCTGTTAAGAATAATGCTCGGTTTATATATTTTATCATCAAGTCCCTGCTCCTTAAGTATAGATTTTATCAGGCTCTTCGCATCATCTGTATCATATATCGAAAAGTTGCTTGGGTAACCAAGCTTCTCTGCCTCACTTCTCAAAATCCTTGCAAACACCGAGTGAAATGTACCCATCCAAAGATTTTTCGCCTCATTTTCACCCACAATTTTCGCTATCCGCTCCTTCATTTCACGCGCCGCTTTATTGGTAAACGTAAGCGAAAGAATATTAAAAGGGTCAATCCCCTTTTTCATCAAATGAGCAATCCGATAAGTCAGCACACGCGTTTTTCCCGAACCCGCACCTGCTATTATCATCACTGCACCCTCCGTACATTCCACCGCTTCCCGCTGTATCGGATTCAATTCTTCTAAATAATTCTTATGCATTAAATTGTTTTTCTCTTTAAGAGGCTCAAAGGTAGATTAAATTGTTGTTGGGAAATTTGGTTGTTGAAAAGTAAAAAACGAAGGAGCAAACTCCTTCATAAATTCTGAAATAAAAAAACTCTTTACATTTATTGTAAAGAGTTTACATTGTTTTGTATTTTGAAATAAAGGAAAATACTTTCGTTTGTGCCGATACGAAATCAAAATCAAGTAATACTTTGTCCAACAACACTTAACTTCTTCAGGAAAATATTAGTAGTTATTTAGTGCCTTTTCCTAATCCTTTATTTAAATCGAAAAAAATATTCTTATATTTTTTTAAAATTCTATCCCATTCCCTATATTTATCATTCGCCTTAGTATTTGCATTAATATCCGTTGAATACTCGCTTTGAACTTTTATTTTATAAGTCAACGGATTCAACATATCCGTTCTTACTATTATCCTTGTTCTTATTTTTTTTGAACCAACTATCTTTACTTGCCAGCTTGATTGTATATACGCTGTATCGTTCTTAAGACTTTCCAAATCATCAAAATAGTAGCCCACTATTTTATTAATTATTTTCCATGCCTCCAATTGTTTATATTTATTATCAGGCGAAAAACTAAAATAATTATTTATAGAGTCCGATTTGAAAGATATTTCTTTTATGTCCTCATTTGACGATGCAATGTTTACATTTACATAAGATTCATCTTTTTCTAAAAGAATCGAATAACTGTTAATTCCTCGGTCATATTCATTTCCACCTTTGGCACCTCTCACATAATGTAACGTTCTAATGGTAGTTTTATAACCTATATTTTCTACCTTAATCTCTATTACATCCGCCTTTTCCAATACTATTTGAGCTGTTCCATTACCTACCTTATTTCCATTGAGATAAATTGATGCCGATGATGGAAAAGTAGTAATATTCAATCGTGCCTCAAATGCAGATATAGTTGATACAATAACAAGCAGAAAAAATGAAGTGAAAATTCCTTTCATTAAAATAGTAGTTAAACGAAATCTTAAATTATTAATGCCGGATAAAGTAGGATATCCTTATTTAAGAGGAACATCCGAGAACCAAATTGTCCAGGTAGGAAATTTCACCGCTGGATTATACATATAATACTCATAAACAGTAGAAGTGATACCATCTCTTGCCTCTTCAAAATAATTTTCAGGTATAGTTATTTTATAAAAACTAGCTACTGCTTTATTTGTAAACGCAGGTTTATTAGGCACTCCAAAAAAAGCCATTCTGCCATAGTACTTCTTATGATTACTGAAACGTTCAATTGTTACTTTATAACTCACTAAACCTACTTCTTTATATCCATCCGCTCTAAAATCAGTAGGTCCGTAATAATTTGTTTTCAAATTCAATGCATTTGTTGAGAAAAACTTATCAGGAGTAAACGTAATTTCAGGATAGTCATCAAATGTTATTTTGAATTCATCTTTAACGCACCCCCTGTCAATTATATAATTTCCCGGCTTACACTCTGTTAAAAAAAACAAAGTTAATGTTAAGCCCAGTAGGCTGTAAATAGTCTTTTTTGTCATGATTTTTTTAGTTTAAAGAAATTGTTTTTTATTGTATAGAATTTATTATTGTAATAGATTTTAACTGTTTTATCAATATTTGCATTATGAAAGTAAATCAACAATGTCCCTTTAGCATCATTTCCACAGCTAAAATTCGCGAACCCTCCTCCTTCATTTCTATTATTAACATTTCCTCCAAGATTCCTATCATTGGCATTCCCTCCGGCATTTCTATCATTAGCGTTGCCGCCGGCATTTCTATCATTAGCATTACCACCTGCATTTCTATCATTAGCGTTGCCACCCGCATTCCTATCATTGGCATTACCACCTGCGTTTCTATCATTGGCATTACCACCTGCGTTTCTATCATTGGCATTACCACCTGCGTTTCTATCGTTAGCATTACCACCTGAATTTCTATCATTAGCATTCGCACCTAAATCTCTAAAAAAACATTCTGAACTTAAAAGAAAAACTTTTGTATTAACTATTAACAAGGGCAGTTGAAGAGAATCGTATAGCTTTTGTATTACGGCTTCATTTGATGTTACAGTCAAATATTTAACAGGATGTTCTTTACCTAAAGGAACAATTTTCTTTGAGCATTGTATAAATAATACCGAAATAACAAAAAACAAAATAATTCTAGCGTGCTTCATTTTTTTATATTGTTGTGTTTAAACGAGATTAATTTAGAAAATAATTTAGCGCTTTTGTTTGGGCCAAAATTAAGAAAAGAATTGTAACAAACAACATTCCTCCTTTGGATTTCTATGCTGGCGTTAATCTTTTTTCGGAAAGATTAACGGGAAAGATCGATCCTTAAATTTATTATCAAATACTTCCATTTCCCATTAGTAACCTTCCGATAACAATTAGTAGCCCATTCCCGAAAAAAATTAACTATAAGAACAAAAAAAGGACTGACACATTCTCAATCGGAATGTGTCAGTCCTTTTTATTAGCATTAAATATGTCTAGTTCGAAATCTTCTTTTCTCCTTTGTTGTATTTCTTTTATTAATTAGTATTTCTAATCGATTGCAGTCTACAATTATTAATCCAATCAATAACTTAAATTATGAGTCTCTCATTTTTATTTTCAACACCTCTACTCAGTAATTTCCACTTCGTCCGTTTCCTCCTCCACATCAGCCACACCAATTTTATTTCCAAGGAAATAATCTTCAATATAATTCCAACGTTCTTTGTTATTCATTTCGTTTTGGAAAAAGTAAGTCATCACTTCCATCGAAATTTTATGTCGCGTTTCAATATCAACCACCACATTATTTATGTTTTTTTCTTTAGCAAGAGTAGCCAGTTTCTGAGGGTCATTTATTCTTACAAGCAATTGAGGAGCTTCTCCACCGCTTATTTCATAAGTGGAAAGTTCAAATATCTCGAGCAGATAAATCATTTTAATTTTCTCTTTTGCTTTCTCCATATCTGCAGGAATAAATCCGGTAAACTGCTTCGCGTTCTCATTCATCCCGTCAAACAATATCTGGAAGTTGCGCAGCAGTTGTGTTTTAACTCTACTGAAAGCAATAGCATCAAATCTATATTGAGTAAGAAACCCGAATTGTTTTATCTTTAAAAAGTTCCCTGTACCCATTCCCGGCTTTCCGCTGGTACCAAAATTATCTGCTTCAGCAAAAAATGTACAAACCAAATCAGCAAGCTTCTCACAGGTAGTTTCGTTCTTTATTCTTGTCAGAAACTGTTTTACCAAATCATCCCGTTTAAACATTTTACCTTTTATAGCACTGATTGTAGCACCAATAAAATTAATTCCGTTCTCCAGCTTAGTTCCTGTCGCAGCAATAGGTCCGCTGAAATTAACCCGCATTTTCATCAATGGTTCAGCAAAAGTAAATAAGCGTTTGTCAAAAAACTTTGTACGCACATCAGGGAAACTTTCCTGCGGAAAATATTTCTCCCAAATTTTATCAAGTACAATTTTTACATTCTTCTTATCATCATTATCCTCGCGCATTACAATGGCTCCATTCTTTAATCGTGTGCCTGCACGTTCATATTTTGTCTTGCCAATCTCTTCTATTAAATTGCCATATCTTTCCTTTAATATTTCCAAACCTTCGGCATCCATTGATGCGTAAACAGTGGAGAACATACTTTTAGGCTTTACCATTAGTACATTGTAACCAAACTTTGTTTCCAAATCTTTTTCAATTACAAGCAATGCACTCTTTACTTTCTGTTCCGGATTATTATCCTTTGTGAAAATCCATTTAAAATCTTCAACAGATACAAGCAGACTTTTATTCTGGCTTGCCAAATATAGTTTATTCAATTTCTTAAGAACTAAATCCACCTGAAACTGCTTCAAAGAAGATAATTGAAATAGCATCTTAGTATATTTTAAATCCTTTGGATTAAAGTCCATCATCGCAGTTCCTTTCATGCCGGGGATACGCGCCACACGCCCAATCTCCTGAACATAATCAGCAAGCGAACCAGAAGGCGCGTGATGGTAAACAATTTCAATATCACTTATGTCAACACCCATTCCGAAAGCCTTTGTAGCCAATACAACTTTTGCTTTTCCAGATTTAAAATCTCTCAACGTTTCTCCACGAAGAGTTGGATTTAACTCACCATAGTACTTTTTCACTTTTGATTTAATCGGAGAATCCAACGTGTGAACAATATTATTTATCTGACTTACCCAAGGGTAATAAAATATTGTTTTGCGTTCTGATTCTACAAATTCTTTTATCCTGCTGATTGTTTTGGCAACTCGTTCTTCATCATATTTCTTTACAATCAAAGGCTGATATACAAATGAAATCTCTTCTCGTTTTATACTGCCGATATATGTTCTGCAATTCTGCATATTCAACGTGCGTATGGTATCAAACACCATATCGTCAACACCATTATAAACAGCTGTAGCAGTAAGTGCAACAACTGGAAAACGATATCTCTTTGTTTTATTATTTGTCTTATTATTCAAGGAACCATTACCACGTAACTTGCGAATAAAGTTCCCAAGAAACCAATAATCAATACGGAAATCTCTTCCCCATGTAGTTACTAAATGGGCTTCATCAATGATTAACAGACCTAACTCACGCGAACCGATAAACGTTTGCAACTCATAAGCAAGCAATAATTCAGGAGATAAATAAAGGACAGAAATATCGCCTTTCATCACCTGATCAAGTATTTCCTTACGTTCAATTAAAGATAAATCGGAATTTACAAATGCTACTTTATCATAATTCCTGTCGTTGATTAATGCCTGAACCTGGTCGTACATCAATGCTTTAAGAGGAGAGACAACGATAGTAACGGATTTTAATTTTTCACTTTCGGATAAATAAATGGCTGGCAGTTGAAACAATAATGATTTACCAGCGCCTGTTGGAGCAGTTAAAAACACATCTTCAAACAGTAAATCTTCTCTTGCTTTTTCAACCTGCTGAATAATATGTTCTACAATTGAACCTTGCGAATGCTCAATCAGTTCTTTATTATTATCAGGACTTTTATAAATATTAAGCTTTTTAAATTGTGCTTTGTCTCCCCAGTGTTTATGCAGCAAAGTGTCCAGTTCAGGTCGCCAATAATCTTTATACATTTTATGTTGTGTATAAAAGCTAATGTCGCATTCGGCTTCTGATAATATTAGATAAAGCAGTTTTAATTCATCCAAATCTTTTGGAATATGATTGATGCTTTCATCCACAATTAGGCTTATTTGTTTGGGAATGGTATTATGAAAAAGACCAAACTTCAACTGAAAATAAGAACCATCTGCTGCTTTATATTGCAAGGCGTTTTTTGCTTTGGAACTGTCTTCTTTAAATTTTGGAAGTGTGATTGTTTCAGCATCAAAAAAGTTTATGGTTTCAATGCCTATGGATGTTAAATCTACTTCATAATCCAGAAACTGAATACAGTTGAAACCTGCTATCTGACGACTGTCGGCATAAAAGCGATTGAATAATTCATTCTCCTCAATTTCTGTATCACTATTGATACTGTCTTCAATATCTGCAAAGGTTGTGGTGGTTTGATTCGGGTAAAAATCATAAAAATTATTGCGGATTACTTTTACATTGACAGGCAATTCTGCTAATGTTTGAGCAAGTATCAATAACATTTCTTCATACGTAATAAACAATAAACTATCTTTTGTTTTTTTTAGTTTGGTAAATGTTGCAGGCGCATTCTTTATTATTGTTTGAAGGTTGGTTTTGTTATCATTATCCACAAAACTTAATTTATCAATATGTGGGATGCTTTTTTCAAGTTCTTTGAGAAAATGATTTGGAAATCCTTTGTAAACAAATAGTGTTGGCTTTTTTGTTTTTAATTTATTGAGAACTAAAAGATGTTGTTTGAGAAGATTATTATTCATTGTTTACTTTTAAAATATGTGATATGCCGTAATTTGTTATCGGGTTTTAATTGATGGGTCAAAGGTAGGTTTTAAATTTGTTAATGATTATTACTTATCTAATTTACATTAGCGCTTTCCCTTGAAAAATTATTTTTGAAAAGGATTTTTTAATAAGGAAGATTGAAAGAATTAAATGGCGAAACGAATGATTGGATAATAAGATAGAGGAAATACATTAAGTTGTGTTTTTTTCGATAATTTTACACGCATTAAAGAAAATAACAAATGAAAATAGCTGTAGTTGGCGCAACTGGTTTAGTAGGCACTAAAATGATTCAAATATTGGAAGAACGAAATTTTCCGATAAGTGAATTTATTCCTGTTGCTTCAGAAAATTCAATAGGTAAAGAAATTTCTTTTAATGGAAAAAAATATAAAGTGGTAGGTATGCAAACTGCTATAGATATGAAACCTGCAATTGCTTTGTTTTCGGCAGGTGGAGGTACTTCATTGGAATGGGCACCAAAATTTGCAGCCGCTGGAATAACTGTGATTGACAATTCGTCGGCATGGAGAATGGATGCGACAAAACGATTAGTAGTGCCCGAAATAAATGCTTCTGTTTTAACTTCATCGGATAAAATAATTGCAAACCCTAACTGTTCAACCATACAAATGGTGATGGTTTTAAACCCCTTGCATCATAAATATAAAATAAAAAGAGTGGTGGTTTCCACTTATCAATCGGTTACCGGCACTGGCGTTAAAGCGGTGAATCAATTGATGAATGAGCGCAAAGGGATTGCAGGAGAAAAAGCGTATCCTCATACTATCGACTTAAATGTGATTCCGCATATTGATTCATTTAGTGATAATGGATACACAAAAGAGGAGATGAAAATGGTGAACGAAACGAAAATAATTATGGGAGATGATTCCATTAAAGTTACGGCAACTACGGTTCGTATCCCTGTGATGGGTGGGCATTCGGAAAGTGTGAATGTGGAATTTGAAAAGGATTTTGATTTGAATGAAGTACGAAATATTCTTGAAAATACACCGGGAGTTATAGTTACTGATGATGTAAAGAATTTAAAATACCCTATGCCTATTGACGCTCACGAGAAAGATGAGGTTTTTGTAGGTCGCTTGCGCAGAGATGAATCGCAACCCAACACGTTGAATATGTTTATTGTTTCGGATAATTTACGCAAAGGTGCTGCCACAAATGCAGTGCAGATTGCAGAGTATTTAATTAAAAATAAATTAGTTTAATTTATAAATCGGGCTGTTGTTCAGATGGTGGCTGAACAGCCTGTCCTGTTTCAGTGCTCATATTCTAAATTGAATCAACAGTTGCCTGTTCTTCAACAATTGGTTTCTTACCAAAAAACCGTTTCTGAAACAAAATAATCAATCCAACTCCAACACTGATTGATGCATCTGCAAAGTTGAATACTGGTCGAAAGAATTCAAAATCTTCAGTTCCCCAAATTGGAAACCAGGAAGGGAAGTGTCCCTTGAAAATTGGGAAATAAAACATATCAACGACCTTACCATGAAGGAATGATTCATATCCGCCTTCTGCAGGCATAAAACGTGCAACATCATAATTACTGTCGCTGAAAAGCACACCATAAAACACACTATCTAGTATGTTTCCCAATGCACCGGCAAATATTAATGCAATACAAACAATATATAATTTATCCTCTTTCTTTTTAGTGAGTGTCCATAAATAATAACCAATCCCTGCAACAGCAACTATTCGAAAAGTACTTAAAAAAATCTTTCCGAATTTTCCGCCAAATTCCATTCCATAAGCCATCCCGTTGTTTTCAGTAAAGTGCAGAATAAACCAATGTCCAGCAACGTGGATTTCCTGACCTAAATAAAAGTGTGCTTTAATATAAATTTTAATCAGCTGATCAATCAGCAATACAAGAAAAACAATTAGTAGAGGCTTCTTCACCGAAGGAATTATTTAATGTTATTATAAAATAAAGAAAGGCTACACAATTGGTAACCTTTCTTTATAAATTATGAGTTTGATACGTCTATGATTTCTGAACAAGTTTTGCTTCAATTGCTAACGTTGCATGTGGCACACTTCTTAAACGTTCTTTAGAAATTAATTTACCTGTCGCGCGGCAAATACCATAGGTTTTATTTTCGATACGGATAAGTGCATTTTGTAAATTCTGAATAAATTTCTCCTGACGACTCGCCAAATGAGCAGTTTCCTCCTTTGACAAAACATCTGAACCATCTTCCAACAATTTAAAAGTCGGAGAAGTATCATCTGTTCCATGGTCATCTCTGTGAGAAAGTGTGCTTTTCAATAATTCATAATCCTTTTGAGCTTCTCCCAATTTTTTCAAAATTAATTGCTTGAATTCTTTTAATTCAGGATCAGTATAACGTGTACGTTTATCAGTATTTATATGCGGCTCAGGAGCAGGGCCCATCGGTTTGCGAATTGAGGGTGTTTTATACTCAATTACCACTGGAGCATCAACAAAATTGCTGCTTTCATCATCATCCATATCTATAGATGCTGCTTGTTTTTTCTTTTCTGCAGCAGTCAATTTCTTAGGAGCTGCAGGTATAGGTTTTTCAACTTTAACTGGTTTAACAGCTGCAACTTTTTTAACTTCAACTTTTGCTGCTTTTTTTGCAATTGGTTTTACAATTTCTTTCTTAACAGGTTTCACAACCTTCTTTGAAACTATTTGTTTAACAGGTTTTTCTGCAACTACTTTCTTTGCCGACTTCACAATTTTTTTCACTTCAACTTTTTTAGTCACTTTTTTTACAATTACTTTTTTAGCTGGTTTTACTGCCTTTTTAGGAGTAACCTTTTTTGCTATTACTTTTTTAGCAACTACCTTTTTAATCGGCTTTTTAGCACCCGCCTTTTTTGCAGGTTTGGTTACTTTTTTAGCACCCGCCTTTTTCACAACCTTTTTTGGAGTTGCTTTTTTAGCTGGTTTTACCACCTTTTTTGCAGGAGCTTTTTTTGCAGGCTTTTTAGCTACCGCTTTTTTCGCAGGTTTTACAGCTTTCTTAGCTGGTTTCCCTTTTTGTACTTTTTTAGCCATTTTGTAATCGTATTAATTTAGTTTATTTATTGTAATAAAAGTCTTTATTTCTTCATCCAGTTCAATCTCAGAGCCATTTGCATGTTCTAAATTATCAACAAGTTCTAATGAAGATGCCAGAATTTCGGCGCAAATATAGTCCAAATTATTATTTATAGCGGAATTTAAAGCGGAATTTCTCTTTATTTTTACTTCTATCTTATCTGTAACATCCAAATTACTGTCTTTTCTGAGGTTTTGAATACGATTTACAAGCTCTCTTGCCAATCCTTCCTCGCGCAATTCCAGAGTTATGGTTACATCCAAAGCCACTGTTAATTGCCCTGAATTTGAAACCTTCCACCCAGGAATATCCACTGGGATAATTTCTACATCTTCTGTTTCCAACACAATTTTATCCTCTCCAAATATCATTTCAAAAGTTCCCGATTTTTCAATTCCGGAAATAATTGCCTGTGCATTTTCATTTGCAAAAGTTTGAACCGCCTTCATATTTTTTCCGCATTTCTTACCCAGCGTTTTGAAATTCAATTTCAAATTCTTCACAATTTGCGTTTGAGATTCATCCACCAAATCTAACTGTTTTACATTCACTTCTGATAAAATCAAATCTTTTACTGCTTCAATCTTTGCCTTATATGAATCATCAAGTACAGGAATTTGTATCCTGTTTAATGGTTGACGAACACGAATATTTTCTTTCTTACGAATAGATAAAACCATGGAAGAAATCTTCTGCGCCAACTCCATTCTTTCTTCCAGATTCTTATCAATCACTTTTTCATCGCATACCGGAAACTCACTCAAATGAATAGATTCAAACTTATCACGATTGGTTACTGCATTCAAATCAGTATATAATCTATCCATAAAAAAGGGCGCAATTGGAGCTGATAATTTTGCAATAACTTCAAGGCAAGTATATAGCGTTTGATATGCCGCTATTTTATCCTGAGAGTAATCTCCTTTCCAGAAACGTCTTCTGCAAAGTCGAACATACCAGTTGCTCAAATGCTCATCAACAAAGGATTCTATATATCTTCCTGCACGATGCGGCTCATAATCACTATAAGCTTCATCCACTTTTTTAATCAACGTATTCAATTCCGAAATTATCCATCTGTCAATTTCCGCACGTTCTTTCATCGGTATCTCTGCCTCCGAATAGCTGAATCCATCAACGTTTGCATAAAGCGAAAAGAAAGAATATGTATTATGCAACGTACCAAAAAACTTACGTTGCACTTCTGTTATTCCTTCCAAATCAAATTTCAAATTATCCCACGGAGCAGCGTTAGTTATCATGTACCAGCGAGTTGCATCGGGTCCGTATTTCTCAATTGTTTCAAACGGATTGATACCATTGCCCAATCGCTTGCTCATTTTCTGCCCGTTTTTATCAAGCACCAAACCATTGCTCACCACGTTTTTGAATGCAACAGAATCAAAGCACATAGTAGCAATTGCATGCAGCGTAAAGAACCAACCTCTTGTCTGGTCAACGCCTTCAGCTATAAAATCAGCAGGATAATATTTTTTATTGTCAATTAATTCTTTGTTCTCAAACGGATAATGCAGCTGCGCATAAGGCATTGAACCCGAATCAAACCATACATCAATTAAATCAGGTTCGCGGAAAAGCTTTTTACCACTGTGCTCCAGCACTATTGTATCTGCATACGGTTTATGCAAATCAAAGGTATTATAATTCTCCGCACTGTTGTCTCCCACTGTAAATGCACCAAGCGGATTGTTTTGCATCGCACCTTTAGCAACTGCATTATCAATTTCTTTTTTTAATTGTTCTGCCGAACCAATACAAATCTGTTCCGTTTTATCTTCACTTGTCCAGATAGGAATTGGAATTCCCCAAAACCTCGAACGCGATAAATTCCAGTCATTCAAATTCTCCAGCCAGTTCCCGAAACGCCCTGTACCCGTTGATTCCGGCTTCCAGTTGATTGTTTTATTCAACTCAATCATTCGGTCTTTGTAATCTGTAGTTTTTATAAACCACGAATCCAAAGGATAATATAAAACCGGTTTATCAGTACGCCAGCAATGCGGATAGCTATGCTCGTAAGTTTCTTTTTTAAATAGTTTTCCTTCTTCCTGAAGCTTCAAAACGATACGTTCATCAACACTTAAATATGCTTTTAACTCTTTTATTTTTCCGTTTGATTCAAGTATTTTCTTTTGATGCTGAAACTCCGTTTCCTTTTCTGCATCTGTCAAATACGCTTCTTTCACATATTCTTCACCATACAAAAACACCTCATCTTTTACTTCCGGCAAAAACTTTCCTCGCTTATCTACTAATGTTAACGAACCAATTCCATTTTGTTTAGCAACTCTAAAATCGTCTGCACCAAAACTTGGAGCAATATGTACAATTCCGGTTCCATCTTCTGTAGTTACAAAATCTCCAATAATAACCTTGAAAGCATCGCCATCAGTAGGTTGCGCAAACGGAAGAAGTTGTTCGTATTTTATTCCGGCTAAATCTGAGCCTTTGAATTCAGAAATTAATTGCCAATGATGATATGGGTGTTTAGGGTCTGGAGGAACTAGTACTCCATCAACTTTACCAAAAGAAGTTATTGATGTACCTGCTCCGGTGAAATATTTTTTCATTAATTCTTTTGCAAGAATTACGAATATTCTTTCTTGTGTAAATTGATTAAATGTTTCAACCAAAACATATTCAATATTCTTCCCAACAGCCAATGCAGTATTGCTCGGCAAAGTCCATGGAGTAGTCGTCCATGCAAGGAAATAAACATTGCCAACTACATTATCAACTTTCAACTCTCCACTATCAACTAACTTAAACATCGCCACCGCCGTCCTATCCTTCACATCTCTATAACATCCAGGCTGATTTAATTCATGCGTCGAAAGCCCTGTTCCTGCTGCCGGCGAATATGGTTGAATTGTAAACCCTTTATAAATCGCACCTTTAGAATATAAATTATTAAGCAGCCACCAAACAGACTCAATATAACGGTTATCATACGTAATATATGGATGCTCCATATCTACCCAATAGCCCATTTTTGCTGTTACATCCGCCCACACATCAGTATATTTCAATACATCTTTGCGGCAAGCTTTATTATATTCTTCAACAGTTATTTTCTTGCCAATGTCTTCCTTCGTAATTCCCAATTCCTTCTCAACACTTAATTCTATTGGCAATCCATGCGTATCCCAACCCGCTTTTCGTTTTACCTGAAACCCTTTTTGTGTTTTATATCTGCAAAAAATATCTTTTATAGAACGACTCATCACATGATGAATACCCGGCAAACCATTAGCTGACGGCGGTCCTTCATAAAAAACAAAAGGAGTTTTACCTTCTCGCGAAGTAACCGATTTTTCAAAAGTATTATTCTCATCCCATATCTTTTGCACATCCTTAGCAGTTTGCGAAAGATTAAGATTGGAATATGTTTTATATGTTTTACTCATAATATGTATCTTCTTTTACCTTTAAAAATCGGGGCTGCAAAGATAGAAAAAAGCCCCTTTTATCCAACAAGATAAAAGGGGCTTATGAAAATTAGAGTTATTGACTATCTCGTAACCGAAAATCTTTGTGTCTGAACACTTCCATTATCCAAAATAAGTTGTACAAAATAAATTCCTTCGGGAAGATTTGCTACATCAATTTTATAATTATTAATTCCTGCGAAAACATCTTCAATTGTAGAAGTACTCATTTCCGCACCTAAAGTATTATAAATTTTTACGCTAGTCTTTTTCCTTTCATTTAAATTAAATTGAACATTGATAAAAGAAGTAGCTGGATTTGGATATACACTTAGAATACTGTTTGAATTGTCAATGTTGTTTACGCTTAAAGCGCTGCTTAAGTAACCACCATTTTTGGAAGTACTGCCATTTGCAACCATTGTATAGGAATATGCTAACGAGCTGTGAATTCCATTTTTATACCATATATACTCATCATTATTATAACTAATAACAGTAGGTGATGCAATAAATACCGAATCTGTATATACCTGCACCATATGTATCCTCATGCAATTAGTGTATGTGCCATTAGGGGTGGTAAGTGTTCCGTAAGCATCTGCAGTTATTGCGGTTGTGCCTTTGCGATGATATGTATAGCCGCCGCTTACAAAAGATGCTGCCCAATTATCAGTATAGGTATTATTGTAACTTAATGGGAAATGCAATAAATCTTCCGGATTGGAATAGATAATCAAAGTACCACTAGCATCATATCCATAATTTTGTGATGCAGAGGCAGTGTTATTGAAGTAGGAAACAGTTGTTCCGCTTTGTAATCCAATATTAGCACTCGGAAAGCTGGCCCCGTTGGTGGTAGAAGCAACTGTTACGCATGCTTCAGGACTTGTACCTGTTGATGGCAAACTTCCATTATTCCATGTTTGGTTGGTTCCTGAAGTACCCTCGCTGAACCAGCCAGCTGTTGCAAGCGTATAATTATCCCCAGCTACCGGATTACATCCTGCGCCTGTTAATGTTGGTTGAGCAGTAACAAGAGCACTTGAAGCTACTAATACTCCTGTAAATAAATTTTGTAATGTTTTTTTCATATCAATAAGTTTTAATTGTTTATTGAGCGAAGGTAACTATTAATTGGAATAGTTGGATAGTTTAAAGTTATTAACTTTTATGTTGTGCTTCAACCCGGAATTTAAACAGTAGCAATCACCTTCAATTCTATAGCAATCGGAGTAGGCAGGCAATTAATTTCAATAGTAGTTCTGCATGGTTGATTATGCTTGAACCACTCTGCATAAACTCTGTTATAAGTTGCAAAATCATCTTTCATGTTAGTCAAAAATACCTGCACATCCACAATATTATCCCAACTGCTCCCTGCATCTTCCAGTATGTATTTTATATTCTGAAACACCGATTTACACTGAGTTTCTATATCATAACTCACAATATTTCCTTTCTCATCCAGCTCCACACCAGGTATTTTCTTAGTTCCTCGTTCCCTTGGACCCACTCCTGAAAGGAATAAAAGACTCCCAACCTTTCGTGCATGTGGGTATGCACCAACCGGCTCCGGTGCTTTACTTGAATTAATTCTATCTTCTGACATCTTCTATTTTGTTTAAAGTGTTACAAATATATAATTATTGAACAAGATAAGGCTTCTAATATTTATTTAAAATATTTGGAACTTGCTTAATAGAATAGGTTCGGATGTTTCCTTCCAATCATTCTGCATAAGAGTTTATTGTTATTTCAATTGTCGCGTTTTGCCTTAGTATTTACTACATTCCTACTGATTAATATCATAGTTTGCTGCTTCAATAAGAAATAGTTTTGTATAACGTAAAACAAAATTATTTCAATCAATATAAATAGTAATGGAAGCAGAAGTAAAGGAACAAAAAAGGACGGCGGTTAATCAACTGGATTCGTTATTCAAACCAAAATCAATAGCAATTATCGGTGCTTCGTCAAAGGATTTATCAATAGGAAATGTGATTATAAAAAACCTTGTTCACTTCGGATACAAAGGTCCGATATATCCTATCAATCCCAAAGAGCCCGAAATAAGAGGCATTAAAGCATACCCTACTATTTTTGATGTGCCGCATGATATTGATGCTGCACATGTGATTATCCCAAGCAAATTTGTTCCGCAGATAATTGAAGACTGCGGCAAGAAAGGTATTAAATCGGTTATCATTAATTCGGCCGGTTTCAGCGAAATGGGTGAGGAAGGTGTGGTTTTGCAAAAAGCATTTCTGGCAAAAGCAAAGGAATATGGCGTACGTATTTTCGGGCCTAACTGCCAGGGAATTATTAACTGCGACCCTGATTATAATGCGTATTGCGACTTTACATTTACATTTCCAAAACCGGGTGCTATCTCTATAGTTGCTTTGAGTGGCGGCGTTGGTGCGTTTATCATGCAGAGTTTGTTCGACCTTGATATCGGAATGCGGATGTATGCTTCGAACGGAAATGCGTGTGATGTTTCTATTTCGGATGTAGTCAACTATTATGGTGATGATGAAGGTACAAAGGCGATAATACTATATACTGAAGGGTTTGCTAACCCGAAAGAATTTATGGATGTGGCAAAAGTGGTGGCTAAGAAAAAGCCGATACTTGCTATGAAAGCGGGAAGGACAGAGGAAGGTGCAAAGGCTGCAGCATCGCATACAGGCTCACTTGCAGGAGTTGATATTGCTACTGAACTTATTTTTGAGAAGACAGGAATGCTTGCTTTTAATAATGAAGAAGAGATGTGTCAGACAGCGATGGCATTTTCTACACAGCCTATACCTAAAGGAAACAGAGTAGGCATTATTACCAATACAGGCGGCCCTGCTGTAATTGCAACTGATGAATTGGTGAGTGCTGGTTTGCAGATTCCTGCTCTTTCTGCCAAGGCAAAAGAAATATTAACTGCAACTCAATTGCCGGAAGCAAGCATAGGAAATCCAATAGATGTGGTAGCTACAGGTGGAGGTGCACATTTCCGTAGTGCGCTTGATGTGCTGATGAATGAAGAAAATATTGATTCGGTTTATATCAATTTTGTTACTGCCCCTTTTACTGACACGGATGAAGTGGCGCGACAAATAGTGGAAGTTAACAAGATGAAAAAGAAACCGATTGTCTGCAATTTCATGACGAATATGAGCATGGAACGTTATCAGGTAACTGCCAAAATAATGAAAGACGGTGGAGTGCCTTGTTACGCTTTCCCAACAACAGCAGCCAAAGCGCTTGGTGCTTTGTATAAATATCATAAAGTAAGTACACGAAATATTGGTGAAGCAAAAGTGTATGCTGAAGTTAAAAAAGAGAAAGCATTAGCAATTATTAATGAAGCGAAAAAAGAAGGAAAATCATTTCTGTCATCTTCACATGTATATCAATTGTTGTCACATTATGGAATTCCTGTTGCCGATTGGCGTATTGCAAATTCAATAGAAGATGCTGTGAAAGGTGCAGCTGAAATAGGTTTCCCGGTTGTTGTAAAAGCAGATGCAGAATCATTGGTGCATAAAAGTGATTTGGGTGGTGTGGCCATCAATTTGAAGAATGCAGAAGAGGTGAGAGCTGTGGTGGAAAAAATGAAAGGCAAATTTAATGCTCCTGATTTAAAATTCTTTATACAGAAATTCATGCCTGGCGGCAGAGAATTAATTGCCGGCGTAAGTGCCAAGAAAGAGTTAGGACATTTGATAATGTTCGGTATTGGCGGCATCTATGTGGAAGTATTAAAAGATGTAGTATTTAAAATAGCACCTGTTACAGAAGTAGAAGCAAATGAAATGCTGACAAAGATAAAAGCAGCGAAATTACTTGATGGTGTTCGTGGTGAAAAAGCTATTAATAAAGCAAGTGTTATAGAAATAATTCAGCGTCTGTCTCAATTAGTATGCGATTTACCAATGATTGAAGAAATGGATTTGAATCCGATAATGGCTTTTGAAGATAAAGCTTTTGTGGTGGATGCAAGGATTAAGATTTAGCCATTGGTTTATTAGTTTACTGGTTTACTAGTAAGTGTAATAAAAAGTCCCGAAAAAATTCGGGACTTTTTTATGGATTA
>CAIRRW010000374.1 GCA_903881065.1 uncultured Bacteroidota bacterium | reverse complement strand
AGCGGGCTTTTCTGCTGCAGAAAGCGTTGCACACAGTGAAAGCGTACACGACATCATGGAACACCATGAAGATGTAGGCGTGTCTATCTTATCGTTATCTTTAGGTTTAGCGGCTTGGCGCCTTAGAAGTGGCTTATTACAGTGCTTGAAAATATTCAGTTTTATGGTGGCATATACGGATTGAGCAATAAAGAAATAAAAGAGAAAAGTGCTGAACTTACCGAGAAACTTGGCTTGCAGAAGGAAGCCAAAAAACTTGTTCATTCCTTACCCCTTGGCTGGAAACAGAAATTATCTTTCTTGGTTGCAATCATTCATCAGCCTAAAATAGTTTTTCTGGATGAACCTACTGGCGGTGTTGACCCATCTATGCGTCGTGAATTCTGGGATTTAATATATGATGCGGCAGACAAAGGCATCACTATATTTGTTACTACGCACTACCTTGATGAAGCGGAATACTGCAACAGAGTAACAATAATGGTGGATGGCAAAATAGAAGCGCTGGATTCACCGGCAGGGTTAAGAGCGAAGTTTGATGTGCCGAGCATTAATGAAGTATTTTATAAACTGGCACGTGAGGCCAAACGAACAGCGGACTAAAAGAAATAGAAGTAACAATGAAACAACTGCTGTCATTTATAAAGAAAGAATTTCTACAGGTTTTTAGAGACCCTAAAACACTTGTGATGCTTTTCGGTATGCCTGTGGTGCAAATTATACTTTTCGGTTTTGCATTGACAAACGAAATAAAAAATGCAAACATAGTTGTTGTAGATAATGCAAAAGACCTTGCATCGCAGCAAATAATAAACAAGATGGAAGGCAGTAAATTCTTTCATGTTGAAAAAGCATTGGTTACTTCATCGCAGATAGATGCTGCATTTAAAGAAGGCAAAATAAAACTGGCTGTTGTGTTTCCTGCAAATTTCAATACCGATTTATTGCATTTCAATAAAGCTTCCATTCAGGTTATTGCTGATGCTTCGGACCCGAATACATCAATGACACTTAATAATTATGTTACTTCAATAGTGAATGATTATCAGGCATCTTTATCACCCAATTCAAAAATACCTTATACTATACATCCGGAAGTGAGGATGCTGTATAACCCTGATTTGCGCGGTGCTCCCAACTTTGTTCCCGGTGTAATGGCAATGGTATTGTTGCTTGTTTGTGTAATGATGACATCCGTTTCAATAGTTCGTGAAAAGGAAATGGGCACCATGGAAATACTGCTTGTATCGCCTGTAAAACCTTTAATGGTGATAGTTTCGAAAGCAATACCTTATTTGTTTCTTTCACTTTTAAATCTTACTGCTATACTTTTATTAAGTGTATATGCACTCGATTTACCTATTAAAGGAAGCATACCATTACTTGTATTCGAAAGCACATTATTAATAATAACTGCTCTTTCGCTGGGGTTGTATATTTCAACAGTTACGGCTTCGCAGCAATCAGCCATGTTTATTTCATTTATCGGAATGATGCTGCCGACTATGTTATTAAGCGGTTATATGTTTCCGATAGAAAATATGCCGATAGTGTTACAAGTGATTTCCAACATAGTTCCTGCTAAGTGGTATTATATTATTGTGAAAGATGTGATGCTCAAAGGGCTTGGCATTGCTTCTATCTGGAAAGAAACCTTGATACTTGTCGGCATGACTTTGTTTTTTATAACGATAGCTTTAAGAAATTTTAAAATACGGTTAGAGTAGAAATTCTAAATAATGAATAAACAATTTTACATATAAAAGAGATTCTTCGCTTCGCTCTGAATGACAACATCTGATTTGT
>CAIRRW010000373.1 GCA_903881065.1 uncultured Bacteroidota bacterium | reverse complement strand
GGTATAAGAGATTAATAACTTAACTATTGCGTTTCCTTATCAAACGTTCTATCTGAAATATTTACACTGTTTTTATAATAGTAGCTTCCTCCCCAAAGAAATTCTTCTTTCTTATATTCATATTTATTACCACCAATAATGGATACTTCAATTATCGTTGTTTTTTTCTGTCTTCTTGAATTACCCTTTGTTCAAATTGTTTTTCAATTTTCTTTTCAGGCACAACAGGAACTTTTTCCACCACTTTAGGTTTTGGAGGTGGTTCATGTTTTATTTCGGGCTGTTTAACTTCTACAGGAATAGGCTTGCTCACAACTTTCGGCGGAGGTGGTGGAGCAGGTGGTTTAGTTTTTTTTACAGGGTGAGCCATAGCCTGCTTTTGCATCTCTAACGCGGTGTTGGTATAATCCCGGTCATAATCAAGGTCTTTACTCTTCTCATCATATTGAATTCTACCTACAGGTTGAGAGAATGTAATGATTGCATCTGCTGGCTGCGGCCATAGTTCAACTATTGACTGAAATATAGCGAAAGGTTCTGTTTCCCTTCCTGAAGGAATATGTGTATCATAAACGATGTCCTTTGTTATATATCCCATCTTTGTTGTGGAGAAGGTATAGGTGGCATCTAAATCTAAATCAATGCTTCTTTTTGATCCGTCAGGTGTAATAACTTTATATGGCGTACCATTTTTGGTTATTGTAATCTGAGTGTTTTTCATATCTCCATCATGCACTACCACTTTAAATCGAATTGTAATCTTAGCATCCGATTGTGCATAAGAAAAACTAAATGAGGAAATCAATAGAATTATAGCTATCAAACTAGAGTTTGTAGCTTTGAAAACAAGATTTGTGTGGTTTTTCATAATTCCGCGCCAAAAATAAATAAATAATTGTTTTAAGTTCTATTATATTCGATGAAACATTAAGTTATAACTTTGCACGCAAATAATAAAAATGGAAATTAATTTAAAACAGCTTTGTGCAGGTGTATGTGAAACCGCCAAAATGGTTGGTGCTTTTATAAAGAACGAACGATTAAGTTTTACTTCCAATAAAATTGAAGTAAAAGGGAAAAACGATTTTGTTTCTTATGTTGATAAGGCATCGGAGAAAAAACTTATTGAGGAACTTTCTGTTTTATTGCCTGATGCAGGTTTTATAGCAGAGGAAGGAACATCAAAAAAGAAAGGCGCTATTTACAATTGGATTGTGGATCCATTGGATGGGACAACTAACTTTATACATGGTATTCCATGCTATGCAATTAGTATTGCTTTGATGCGTAATGATAAAATAGTTTTGGGAGTTGTTTATGAAATTAATTTTGATGAATGTTTCTATGCCTGGGAACACAGCAAGGCATATCTTAATTTAGGAGAGATAAAGGTTTCTCAAACGCCTAAACTTGCTGATACGTTGCTTGCTACCGGATTCCCGTATTACAACTATGATAGAATGGCAGAGTATATTGAATTGTTTAAATATTGTATGCAAAATACACATGGATTGCGTCGTTTAGGTTCAGCAGCTACTGATTTGGCATATGTTGCCTGTGGACGATTTGATGGATTTTATGAATATGGTTTGCAACCATGGGATGTGGCTGCAGGTGCATTTATTGTGCAACAGGCAGGTGGCAGAGTTGCAGATTTCAGCGGGAATGAAAATTATATTTTCGGGAAAGAAATTGTTTCAGGAAACAGTCTTTGTTTCGACGAATTTTTAAACGTTGTTAAAACTCACTTTAATTAAATGCAGGAAAAAGATAAACCAAAATCAACTTGGGAGTATGTTAAAATATATTTTCCTGATGTATGGCAATATTTAATAATAATCATAATTATGATTATTG
>CAIRRW010000372.1 GCA_903881065.1 uncultured Bacteroidota bacterium | reverse complement strand
AGATGGAAGCTGTTACAGGTATTAAATATGATGAAGAAAAATTGAAAAGAATTCTTGCTTTATCAAAAGAAGCAGAAGACTGGATTACAAAAATATTTGATACTACCAAACACAGACCATCTCCTATTGATGCTTATTTTGCTGGTGTGTATTACATCGGTCCTATCAACATCGGTTTCAGAGGCACACAGGAAGCGGTTGATTATTATAAAGAATTATACAAAGAGATAATGGAACGTGTTCGTTTGGGACTTGGACCTATTACTCCTGAAGGTGAAATGAAAGAAGAGAAATATCGCTTGGTGGTGGAAGGCCCGCCAAACTGGACTTCTTTCAGAGAGTTCTGGAAAATATTCTATGATATGGGCGCTGTTATTGTTGCTTCGTCTTATACTAAAGTTGGTGGTGTGTATGATATGGGCTGGAGACACGATCCTTCGCGACCTTTGGAATCATTGTCGGAATATTGTATGAACTGTTATACTAATTTAAACATTCCTCAACGTATCGATTTATTATCAAAATGTATTGTTGATTATAAAGCAGATGGATATGTTACTAATTCTATCAAGAGCTGCAACTCCTTCTCGGCAGGGCAATTGGGAATGATGAGAGAAATAGAAGACAGACTGGAAGTACCTGTTGGATTTATAGAATCCGACTTGGTTGACCCAAGATATTTTTCTTATTCAAACATAAAAAACAGATTGGAATCTTATTTCCAGATGTTGGAACAAAGAAGAATTATCCATGAAAGTGAAACAGTTTAGAACCTCAAAATAATTATAAAATGAAAAAATACTATTTAGGAATTGACCTGGGATCTACCACTTCTAAAGCGGTAATCATTAATGAAAACGATGTAATTGTAGGAAGAGGAATTACAAATACAAGAGCGAATTACAAAGTAGCTGCCGACATTGCCCGTGAAGAAGCTATCTATGACGCAAGGTTTACACTGCTATCCAACAAAATAAAACTGGATATGGAAGCGAAACCGGAGTTCAAAAAATACATGGAAGATATTCGTTCTGTGTTTCAATATCAGCAGTTCAAAAGGAGAATGGAAAGCCTGGAGAAGATGTTGAATAAAACTGTTTCTGAATTTACTTATGCTAATAAAGCTGCTATTGCAGACAAACTTCATGAGATAATTGAGAACATCCGTCCTCAGATAAGAAATGAATTTGTTCATGGAAATTTAGGTTCTAAAAATCAATTCTTCCGTGATATTGTAAGTGAAAAATACAATGTTGGAGTGGATGCTTTGGGCAGAGAATTTTATGAACCATTGATGCTTGCATTTGATAAAAGTATTACTCCTGTGGAGAATGAGATGGTGCAGTATAACTTTAAAGAACTGGTTTTGGAATCAATGGCAGTGCTTGAAGAAAAATATAAAGGGCTTGCTGATCAACAGGAAGATGGAAGTAAAGAAGACTGGTATTATGCTGAATTGAATGCTGTAAAAAGCAATTATAAAAATGTAGAATATTCACTTCGCGAGCACATTGAAGCGATTGCAGGTGAAGAAATTCACGTTGCTAAAATGGTTGGTACTGGCTACGGACGTGCATTGTTGCCGTTCCCTGAAGATTGTATTAAATCAGAAATTCTTTGCCATGCTTTTGGTGCGCATGCTATTTTCCCTAACACGCGTACAGTGCTTGATATTGGCGGACAGGATACAAAAGCAATTCAGGTTGACAGTCATGGATTGGTTACCAGCTTCCACATGAATGATAGATGTGCTGCAGGTTGTGGACGTTATTTGGGATACATTGCTGATGAGTTCGGTTTGTCGTTAAATGAACTTGGACCTGAAGCAATGAGTTCTACTAAGGAAACTACCATATGCTCTACATGTACTGTGTTTGCAGGTGCTGAGGTAAAAGAACTTTTGCATAACGGAGAACAGCGTCCTAATATATTGGCGGGTCTTCACAAGGCAATTGTACAACGTGCAATGTCGTTGATAGCGCGTTCGGGCGGTGTACGGAATGAATTTACATTTACCGGCGGTGTTGCTCGTAATCAGGCAGTATTGAAGTATGTGAAACAAATGGTGACTGATTCTTACGGAGAAGTAACGATGAACATACATACCGATTCCATCTTTATGGGAGCGCTTGGTGGAGCCATGTTTGCACGCAGAAATATCAGTGCTGACTTGCCAAAAGCAGGTAAAGAAGTAGAAGCATAATTAATTTATATACTGAAATAAAAATTAAATAATATGAAAGATACAATTTATACAATGGGCGTGGATGTTGGCGGAAGCTACGTGAAAGCCGTATTAATGAGTTATAATAATGTAACTCAGGACCATAAATTAGTGGATAAACAAACTGAGAAAATCAGAAAACGCGACCCTAAAGATGTGGTTGTGGAAGCTGTTGACACGTTATTATCCCGTAATAAACTGGACTACGATAAAGACATTGCTTACCTTGCTTCAACAGGTGAAGGAGAAATGGTGCAACGCAAAACAGGTCACTTTTACAGTATGACTTGCCATGCAAGAGGTGGTGTATATTTTGTACCAGGTGCTAAAACAGTAGTGGATATGGGCGGTTTATACGTTCGTGCCATTAAAGTAGATCACCGTGGAAAAGTAATGGATTATAAAATGACCGGTCAATGTGCTTCCGGTTCGGGACAGTTTATTGAAAACATTTCCCGTTATTTAGGTCTTGCAATTGAAGAGGTAGGAGCTATGTCTCTGAAAGCAGATAATCCTGAAGTACCTTCGGGAATATGCGCTGTACTTGCCGAAACGGATGTTATCAATCTGGTATCAAAAGGACTTTCTACTCCTAATATTGTGAAGGGAATCAACGTTTCTATCGCTCAGCGTGTTATTAAATTAATGGGTTCGCTGCGTGCTGAAACACCTATTGCACTTGTTGGCGGAATGGGAATGAATGCAGGTATGATTCAGGCGATTGAAGAGTTATCTGCAGAAAATAAAAAAGCGAACATGGTTTTTGTTTCTAACCCTGATGCAATCTATTCGGGTGCTATAGGTGCTGCGCTATGG
Organism: uncultured Bacteroidota bacterium; assembly: GCA_903881065.1. Classification (GTDB taxonomy): domain Bacteria; phylum Bacteroidota; class Bacteroidia; order 2-12-FULL-35-15; family 2-12-FULL-35-15; genus 2-12-FULL-35-15. The sequence goes on along the minus strand of CAIRRW010000372.1, from coordinate 542 downwards.
GGCGGTTACAGGTATTATAAGTTGAAAGAAAAAGAAGCTGTGATGGTTCACTAATCTAATTTTAATTAATAGTTACACAGAGAAACAGAGAGACGGCACAGAGTTTCACAGAGAAAAGAAAAGAAAAGAGACAGAAAATAATAATTACACAGAGAAACACAGAGACGGCACAGAGTTTCACAGAGAAAAGAAAAGAAAAAATAATTAATGAAAATGTTTAAAGGAAATAAGGTATAAAAAACTCTGTGTACCTCTGTGCCTTCTCAGTGCAACTCAGTGTAACAAAAACAAATAATATGGAAACTACTTTAATTAATAATCAATCGGGAAGCTTGGTGAAGAACGTAAAAGGGCGTTTGGCGGATGATGGCGAAATTCAAATTAAAGTTCCTGTTTCATTTATTAATTATTTTAAGAAGAAAGAAAAGTATAAAAATTCTTTCACTGAATACGGTTGGTTTAATACTAATTTTATAGGACGAATTGAAGCAAATGCCTTTATAATAAAGAATCAGAAGAGTGGGGGAGGGGAAACTTCGGTT